>CAZDRC010000064.1:0-1548 GCA_964507965.1 uncultured Candidatus Saccharibacteria bacterium | reverse complement strand
TAAATAATATAAATTTCGCTCTAGATCTGATGTCTCGTGAATTACGAGTAGGGTCAAATTATTATTGTCCTGATGAGAATTATGTCTTATCTGCGAATACTGATTTACCTTCACCAGATTGTATGGATAATACAGCATTAACAGCATGGTATATATATTTCTATTCATCAGAGATAGCATTAAGAAATGGTAATCCTAGTACTCCGTGTAAGCTAGTATATGCCTATCGTTTTACAAATGACACTATAGAAAAGGCAGAACAGAAAACCTGTAATGATGTTATCAATAGTTCTAGTTTCAGCCCTATTGTCTCTACAGATAATGTAGTATTTACTAAAGCGACAATGAGAGTTGTGAGGGCTATCCCAGTGTCTAGTAATACATGGTCTGTTCCTTTTGCACAATTTCATTTTGTAGGTTATGTAGGTACAAAGGAGAAGACGAAAAGCTATTTCGATATACAGACTAGTGTATCACAGAGAGTATCTGATTAATATTATGAATAAACAAATAATACAAAATATAGAATATAAGAAAGGCTTTACCATCATAGAGACATTGGTTGCCATTGCTATACTTATGATATCTATTGCAGGTCCACTCACTATTGCGGAGAAAGGCTATAATGCCGGTATTCTCGCTCGGGATCAGGTTATCGCTGCATATCTAGCACAGGATGCTCTAGAATATATAAAAAATATAAAGGATAATAATCTAATGGCCTCTCCTCCTAGAAATTGGCTAATGGAATTGACTTCTGGTAATTCATGTGATTATGAAAGTAGTGTTTGTAGTGTAGATACGGTTAGTGGGAATCCCAATGCTCCTGGAGGTAGTTTAGCTATTTGTATTCCCAGTGATCCTATTTCATGCCTCCTGTATCTAGGAGATAATGGATATACACATAATTCTTCTGGAACAATAGCTACGAAGTATTCTAGATATTTCTATATAGATACAGGAGGTCAAGCTTATAATGATGCAAATTTAGCTAATCTTGTAGTAGTGGTGAAATGGACAGGTATAGGAGGAGTAGATAATATAATTACTTTTAAAAATGATATATACAATGTTCCAAAGTAAATACAAAAAAAATAATTATAAGAAAGGCTATACACTACTATTTTCTGTACTAGTATCTTCTCTACTTCTAGCAGTGGGTATATCTATATTGAATATAAGTAAAAAGGAATTTCTACTCGCTACTTCTGCTAGGGACTCTTCTTCTGCATTCTATGCTGCTGATAGTAGTATAGAGTATGCTCTATATCATGATTCTCTAGGGGATTATGATATGGCTGGGCAATTGACTTATACTGAAACAGTGCATATACCTACAGGAAGTGGTGGTGATTCTTGTGCTATAGTTATAATTAGAAAAATTATTACAAGTGGAACTCTGACTATTACATTTGATTCTAGAGGATATAATATTGGTTGGGATGGTGTTAATTCTTGTAGTGAAATCAGTCCGAAGAGAGTAGAGAGAGCTTTGCTCTTGACTTATTGATAATTATGATATTCTTACTGTATGCAAGTTTCGAAAGA
>CAZDRC010000063.1:0-1655 GCA_964507965.1 uncultured Candidatus Saccharibacteria bacterium | reverse complement strand
GTAGAAATATTATATGTCTTCATCTGCACGGCGGTTCGACTCCGCCCATCTCCACAACTATACAGTTGATTTAGAATAAACCATAATGTTCCTAGTATACTAGGGACTAGGAACTTCTAATAAGATATAATGAAAAAAATATATATTCTATTTTTTCTTTTATTTCCCCTCACCTTTCCCTCCTCCCTTATCATCTTTCTTCTTTTCCTTCGACTTCGTATGCGGGCCGAAGAAAAGATAGCCGAATATAATTGCGAATATTACAAGTCCTAGATCATTCATATAAGTATAATAATACACCCATTTTAGCTATATCCCAAGCTTTGTATATTAATAATATCGTCGACTTGACAAAACACGAGAATGTGTATATAATTGAATGCATGAATGCTATAGTTCTTTTTTCGGTACTGCCAGTATGGTTCGGTATTTCACTAATAACTGTCATTGCCTTGTGCAATGCAACCAAAAGAAAGGGGGTATAATATGTTTGAAAGCGGGATATGAGCTGAACCAGAAAAGGTCAGCTCATCACTTTTTATACAGAAAGAATAATAAGTACTATAATATAGCGATGCAAGAAACAAAATGGGAATTCTATACAGAAAATGAGAGAGCGTGGGAAGCGATGCTCAATGCTTGTAAAGAGGCAAAAGAAAGTATAGATCTGGAACAATTTATTTTCGTACCTGATGATGTAGGTAATCAATTCATAGAAGTATGTGAAGAGAGAGCAAAGGCAGGAGTGAAGGTGCGCTTTATCTGGGATGCATCTGGAAGCTGGAGTTTCTTTAATTCATCTATTATAGATAATCTCAAAGAGAAAGGTATAGAGATGATATTCTTCAGAACCCTTCTACCAGAATTCATGAAAATGTCTAATTATAGATCATGGTATTTCCGCAATCATAGGAGAACATTGGTAATAGATAAGAAAGTAGGATTCACCGGTAGCGTATGTACATGGGAGAAAATAGTTGATTGGAAAGATACACATATAAAAATAGAAGGAAGAGTAGTAGAAGATATGCAAATAACATTCAATAGAATGTGGGATAGAGCCCATGGCAAGAAAGTTCCAAGAAAACATTATAATAAAAAAAGGGATTATGAATTCCAATATATTACGAATAATCCCGTACCGCGCAATCGCCATCTATATAAGAAAATACTAGAAGGGATAAAAAATGCAAAGAAATATATATACATAACCACTCCGTATTTCGTACCGACTCATAGACTAGCCCGAGTGATACGCCAAGCAGCACGTCGTGGTATAGATGTGAAAATAATAATGCCGAAAGCTTCAGACCATCCAATAGTAGATCTAGGAGCTAGAACATTCTTCCATAATCTATTGAAATCCGGAGTGAAGATATATCTACATAATAAAAGTATGATACATAAAAAGACAATAATAATAGATGGCAATTGGGCAAGTATGGGTACTCTCAATATGGATAATATAAGTCTTCGATATAATTTCGAAGCTAATATAGTGTCTACTAATATTAAATTCGCAGAGGATCTATTATCACATTTCACATATGATATGCAGTATACAGAGGAAGTCACCATATCTGATTGGAATAATCGATTCTTCCTAGATAAGATAATTATATTCTTTGCAAAATTCATCAGAAGGTTCCTATAAT
>CAZDRC010000062.1:0-1659 GCA_964507965.1 uncultured Candidatus Saccharibacteria bacterium | reverse complement strand
GAAATATGATTGACATTTATAATAAATCGTGCTAATCTAATTTTGAATAGCACACGCTAGCTAGTTACTAGCAAAGATAATTCAGTATCTGGAAAGGATAGGAATATGAACTACTTGAAAAATGCCGTCCATTACAAGGCAACGTTTAAGCAAGTGACAGTTTCCGGCAAGAATCATCACTGCCGTATTTGCATGAAAAATATCAAACCGGGTACAATTCACCCCGCCCTATTAACACCATCTGGGAAATGTCTGGCTCGATATTGCAGCGAGGATTGTAGACAAGATGGTGAAATGAGGAAATGGGAAAGATGATGATAACCCGCCCGGCAGTCTCACGAAAGACTCGCTCCGGCGGGTTTTTCTTTTACCAATTCCTTCCACTTCCCTCCCAATCTATAGTTTAGAACATACCTTTAAGTATAGACTAATATTTTAGTCTTACTATTAAATATTATCTTTTAATATAAAAAAGATTTAAAATTCGTGGTAGAATTTATATATGAGAAAAAAACTAAATGGAATTACACTTCTAGGAGTAGATTGTATTAATATTGAAAGATTAATATTAGCGTCTGAAATATGCCAGAAAGATTTTGAATTTGAAAAGATAAAACTATTAACATCCATAAAGTCAGATCATCAAGATGTGATTTCAATTAATCCTTTAAAATCAGGAGAAGAATACTCTAGATTTATAATCGAAAAATTAGATGAATATGTAGATACTTCTTTTGTTCTTATAATTCAATATGATGGTTTTATATTGAATCCTAATGCTTGGTCTGATGAGTTTTTAGAATATGACTATATAGGAGCTCCTTGGTTAGTGAGAAACTCACATATAAATAGATTAGGTTGGCCTAAAGAATTATTAGGAAAATATTTAGTAGGATGCGGAGGATTCAGCTTAAGAAGTAAGAAAATCATATCTCTATGTACTAATTTAGCTAAACAAAATTTCTTTAAAAGATATGACCCAGAAGATGTAGTTTTATGTTTAGATAATAGAAAATACCTAGAAGATAAAGGTATAGGATTTGCTCCGGTTGATACAGCGAAAAAGTTTTGTTATTCAGCGGAAGATATGGAACACTATTCATGGAATGACCAATTCGGTTTCCATGGATTATGGTATACAGATATTTCAAAATGGACAAGAGAGCATCCAGAATATAATATTGATAATTCTCTAAGGGCAGTCGGTAAGAAGCATAAATATAAGTAGAAATTCAATTTCATTACTCCCGCCCGGCAGTCTCACGAAAGACTCGCCACGGTGGGTTTTTCTTTTATTAAAATAATTAAAAAAATATTAGAAAATCTGCTATACTT
Source organism: uncultured Candidatus Saccharibacteria bacterium (assembly GCA_964507965.1). Lineage (GTDB taxonomy): Bacteria > Patescibacteriota > Minisyncoccia > Phycocordibacterales > PALSA-1337 > CAIOGI01. Next base: position 324 of record CAZDRC010000062.1, on the reverse strand, counting down.
ATATATTGGAGTGGATTCGCTGGTATATATCTAGGATATAAAATATCATGAAATCATATAGAGTAAATTCATTTGTAAGTATATTAATCATATTATTGATACTCGGTTTCATTTATCTATATAATCAAACAGAAATCAATCATTCATTATCATCATTTTTAAATAAAATACAACCTTGTAAGAGACCAATAACATATTCTATCGGAGAGATTGATACACGATTCGGTCTGACAGAAACAGAATTATTAAATGAAATAATGCAAGCTGAGAAAATATGGGAATCTTCAATTGATAAACAATTATTCGAATATTCACCTACAGGAA
>CAZDRC010000061.1:0-1686 GCA_964507965.1 uncultured Candidatus Saccharibacteria bacterium | reverse complement strand
AGAATTATTGACAAATATGCCACTAAGAAACTAAACCTGTCGGTGCATGATATACCAGGACTCATACGTAAAGCAAAAAGTCTAGGTATGCATATTGGTGGCAATTACACATTTGGTTATCCTGATGAAACAGAGGAGGAGATGATGTTAACCTTCAAATTGGCAAAACGTCATATGGCAGATGGTTTAGACAATGCCAATTTCATGCTTATCACTCCTTTTCCGGGAACTGAGTTCTATGAGAGATCCAGGAGAGAAAATCTCTTGCTTCCTGAAATTGAGGTTGAGGATTATGATTGGATGAGACCAGTGATAAGGACATTGATTCCACATAAAAAACTCATGGGAATGATGGTTTCTGGATGGGAGGAGATCAATAGACCAGAGAGAATAGCACGTATTAGATCGCTTTCCCCTGATCATCTTGCAAAATAAAACTGTATGGCGCAGTCTCGCCATAAGCTAGTAGGTTCAATTCCTTCTGGCTTTTCTTTTTATAATTAAATCTACAATAGCTTTTTTAATACCATACTCTTTAGAGTAATTAGAAAAATTCTTACCTAAAATATTTAAAAACGGTTTCTTGATAGTTTCAATAAATGAATGACTCTTAATCCTCCAGGACATACTTATTGCTCTTTTATCAAATCTTAATGGATATTTCATGAACCAGATCAATTTGTCTATATAATTATTAGATACATAATCTATCTCTTCTTCCTGAATTAATATTTCTTCATTATGTTTTATACCTTTATCAAAATATTCCTTGAAATCATCATACAGGCGTACTTTATTTGTATATGCCATATCGAAAGCTTTCATTGTAGAATCAGAAGAATGAGTCTTACTCCATGCCTTATGAGAAAAGAAGTCTATCCAATAAGCTCCTACTTTCCACCTTTTATCTCTCCACGCCCGAAGTGATATTTCATGATCGTCAATAGCACATGGAGCATAATTATCATTGAGATAATTGAGATCTTTAAGATAATCAATTCTAAATGCAATTGGACCACGATTTATAGTATCTCTAATAGCGAAGATGTTCCTTGGCAAAGTCCCAAGCTCATTACCCTTTTGATTTACCAACTTCTGAACTCCATTATTAATACTTTCAATATTCTCTGCAATTCTAGCAGTTACCGCTAATACATCATCAAATTTACGGAGTGGATATGTAAGTCTTCTTTCCCAACCATATTCTTTTATTAACATATCATCTTGTACTGTGATCAGATAATCTGTTTTTGCAAGTTTAAAACAAACATTATTTGCTTTAAGTTCAAAGAGATTTGGAGTATCTTGTATTATCAATTCCCGCATAAGAGATGGTTTGGCTTTCTTTATATATTTTATAGTTCTTGGCTTTGTTTTATCAGAACAACCATCGAAGACTAAGACAAGGTTGAATGGTGTCGTAGTATTTCTGAAAATACCATATAGAACTCTTTCAATTATTTCTTCTTGATTAAATACTGATAAGGTTATATCTATTTCATTCAATAGCTTTAACATAAAAATTATTATATCATAAGACAATAATCGTCAATAAAAATATGTCCTTCCTCTTCAAAAAACTAGAAATACCAGATGTCATACTCATAGAACCAGCAATAATGACTGATGAGCGTGGTTTCTTCATGGAAACCTATAAATCAAGTGTTTTCAGAGAAAATAATATAC
>CAZDRC010000060.1:0-1931 GCA_964507965.1 uncultured Candidatus Saccharibacteria bacterium | reverse complement strand
TTCTGCTCTGCTTCTTGTTTAGAAAGACCAGTACCGAGAGCTACCTGCACATCACCTAGGAATACTCCTAGTGTAAACATTTTCTCATGATCTGGACCCATTTCCTTCAAAGTTTTATATGATGGAGTAAAGCCTGTTACTTCTTGTGCTTTCTCCTGGAAACGACTCTTGGCATCCATCCAGAGCTTCTTCTCTATAATCTCTTCAATATTAATTAATTTCAATAAATGTTTATTAATAAACTCTGCAGAAGCATCGAAGCCCTGATCAATATATATAGCACCAATTATTGCCTCTATAGAATCAGCAAGAATAATAGAACGTGCTCTGCCAGTATCTCTTTCTTCACCACGAGAAAGTAATAGATAATCATTCACACCGAGTGCATTAGCAACACGACCGAGACTATTCGTATTCACAAGTGCAGATCTATAAGCAGTAAGATCACCCTCATTTTTATTAGGAAATTTATGGAAAAGAAAACTAGTAACAGCAAGCTCAAGCACAGCATCTCCTAGGAATTCCAATCTCTCATTATGCTCTAATCCAGCATTCTTATTCTCATTGAGATATGATCTATGAGTACAAGCTTGCTTCAACAGATTAATATCTTTGAAAGTTACTCCAATTTTCTTTGAAAATTCTTTATAATCTGGTATCTTTTTCATCATATTATTTATTCAATGATTTTACTGACTTTGTAACAATAGGGAGAATATCATCATAGAAATTAAGTTCAGCAATATCCTCTAATCGGAACCATTTCGCATCATCGAGCCCTGGCTTCTTCGCTAGATTTATATTTCCAAATTCAGCTTCAGCGAGAAAGTAATGCACTTGCTTGCGAAGCTTCCCTAGATCAGGATCACTGGCAATATATTCATTATTACCCAGATCTTCCTTTATCTTTATATCCAATCCCATTTCTTCTTTCACCTTTGCTATTGTGCCTTCCTTTATATCTATACCTTCGGGAATCTTACCTTTTGATAATGTCCAGTGGCCGAAAATATCATGTACGAAAGCAAGATATATCTCTCCATCTTTTTTAGAAAATACGACGGCACCACCGAGATTCTGTATTGGCATTTCTCCATATGGTATATCTTCTATTTTCTTCTTCTTTGGTTTCGCAGTATCCTTTCCTGGTTCTCCAAGTTCCTTATATACGGAGCCCAGAACACCATTTACGAACTTTCCACTATTCTCCCCACCGAAGCTCTTTGCTAGCTCTATTGCCTCATTTATCGCTACTTTGGCTGGCACTTCTTCTTTATCAGAAAATAGAAGCTCATAGAGCCCTATACGTAGAACATTCCTATCAATGACAGAAATTTTATCTATTGGCCAATCAGGAGCAGCCTTTTCTATTATTTTATCAAGATCGAATTTTTTCGATAATATATTTGATACTAGATTCTCAATAAAGGAAACATCGCCCATACCTGGGGCAAATTCCTTGGTATCACGAGAAATTATATTCTTCAATTGATCATTATGACAACCTCGGAAATCCCATTCGAAGAGTGATTGTAATACTACTGATCTTGAGAGATGTCTATTTGCCATTTTCTTTTATTTTACCTTTATTTTTTTTGAAGAACTTCTTATAGAAACTTAAACTCTATTTGGACCCTATCTAGATTTATCTAGATAGAGATTTCGACATATTATTTTCTTTTTCTTTGACCTTTTTTGCTTTCTTTGCAATAAGTGCTGTCATATCTACTATTTTCTTACCTCTATAGAAACCACATACAGTACATAGAGTATGACGTATATGCATACTGGAACAATTGGAACACTTGGAAAGACGCACATCGTCTAGAGCATGATGTGATCTCCTATTATCTCGATGCGCTCGAGTGGCTCTCATTCGATTTACCATAGTAAATATATACTAGCGTATATTATAGTTTTTGGCAATATCT
>CAZDRC010000059.1:0-1964 GCA_964507965.1 uncultured Candidatus Saccharibacteria bacterium | reverse complement strand
CAATTTATCAATACAAATTTAGTCCCAATTAATCCTTTATTATAGAAAACTGCTAAGAATCTACCTTCTTGATCGTATTCAGATACCCCTAATCCATATTCTACCTTTTCTGGCTTTTCCTTTGCATATATCGCTACTCCACTATAACCTTTTCTAAGCTTAGAATGGTCAAAATATGCATTATATCCAATAGGATTTCTTATTCCTTCATCCAATTGTTCTGGATGCACCTTGGTTTCTTGATAGCACATGAAATCAGGGGATTTCTGTAAAAACCAATCAAAAGCACCCTTTTTCACATTTGCACGCAGGCCATTCACATTCCAACTGATGATATTCATAAGAAAAGTATATCATTAAGCACTCCTCCTATGAAACTTTTTATGTATTTTCTTTAGCTCTGTATCTGTTACATGAGTATATATCTGTGTAGTATTTATATTTGCATGACCAAGAAGTATCTGTACCGAACGTAAATCTGCACCATTGCGGAGTAAGTCTGTGGCAAAGGAGTTATGGGATATAAAGCCATCTGTTAATAAATTTGAATATTTATCAATAGTAAAATCATATACATTTATTTTATCTTCTATCTTCTCAATCTTCTTTATCTTTAGCCACTTAATGTGGGTATTTAATATTAATAATCTTATTAAAGAATCAACGGAATTGTTCTTTATACCCTTTATATTTAATATATCTATACTTTTTCCTAACAATTTATTAGACATACAGATATTTTTGTATCTAGTAAGATTTTTTATATTACATTTATTTTGTATATCATATATTAATCCTTTATTCTGCAATAGAATTGGATATAATCTTCTTAATATCTTTTGGCAGGGTATCTTATCATCCTCACGAATACTATTACCAACTATAATATTTTTCTTTAGAGTTGGGATTATGGATTTAAATTTTTTCTGATTTGACGGTGTAGTCATATAAAGAATATAGATTGTATTATCAATAATTTTACCTTGGGGTAATCTAACTTTTCTATATCTTCTTACTAAAATAGAATCGATGTTTAGCATTAGAAATAAAGTCTGTACATCTTTCAATAAATCTTTACTAGTAGAAAATAATTTTATTCCACCACTATTTCCCTCAGCATCATAGTAACCTGCTAAAAATGCACATATCTCTCCTTTTGACGCACGGAAAAGCCTCTCTGGAACACGTCTGTATCTAGAATATTGTTTTATACCGAATTCTCGTAATTTTCTCAATAATTTCACATCATAGATATGCAAATAAAATGATTTGCTTGTTTTATTTGTCCCTACTATAGGCCTTCTATTGATCACTTTCTCAGCAATATTCGCATAATAATCAATATGCTTAATATCCTTATCGTTTATAATTATTCCTCGTCTTCTTTCGCTTAAAGTACCATCTCCTAAAATATATCCGACCAATCTCCAAAAATCTTCTCCTTCAATATCTTCTTTTGAAAAGGAGAAATTGATATTCTTTATTCCAGCAATATAATCTCCTATTTTTAATTCTTGAAGTTGTTTCTCTATTACACCATCTTCAGTTATAGTAAAAAATGTGTGGTAAGGTGTTGTGGAAATTTCACGTCCATCTGCCCAAAGGCTCAATAAACTATCTGTAAAATGCTTATTTTTATTAATTATTCTGCTTTTTACTATTTTACCTGTTTCTAAATTAATACTTATAGCTGAATTTTGCTTGGAATCATTCAATTTTTTTGCTGAAATTATATTAGATGAAGTTATAATTCTAGTATCTGGGTGAAGACAATGTCTTATGACATGTGGTGTAACTTTCTTTGATATTCCGGCTTTTATGGCGTATTGCTTGATTATTCTCTCTACAGAACGACTGGTGAGTCTTAGAGTATCCCTATTTTTTGCTAATTTATCATTTTGTTTTTCATTCTGAATCTGCACAAATAGAGCATCATCCATATCTTTACGCTTATCTAGATACTT
>CAZDRC010000058.1:0-2114 GCA_964507965.1 uncultured Candidatus Saccharibacteria bacterium | reverse complement strand
CTTTGTTTTTACCCATATCTTTTGTTTATCATTTAGTAATTCACCCATACCAGAAAGTATATTAATATCATCAAACTTCTCCATAACATCAATACATTTCTTCAGGAACTCTGAATAAGGCATATTCATACGATCCTCAATAATCTTTTTATTAATTTGCCAGTCATGTGACAAAATAAATTGTACATCGAAAATATCACGGTTAGTTTTACCAATTCTCTCATACATAACACAAAGTTTATGTGCAGCCATATCTTCTTTGACCATTACCTGCATAGATATACCAAGAAATGATTTTATCTCATACTTTGAACCGAAACTTCTACGATTAATTTCAACCTTAACATTCTGAGCATTAATATCTTTATCATTATAAGAAAGGATGTATAGGAGATTAAATCTTTTTTTTATTGCCTGTTTCAAGTTTCCATAATTCTCTAGAATCACCTTGACACGCTCAAACACATAATCTTCTTTTTCTAAATTAAGTAAATCAAAATCTAAATCCACAGAAAAGCGTTCGAGATCATGGAAAAGGGTAGCAGCTGTCCCACCTTTAAATCCTAAAATTGTACTAATAGTAGAATCAGTATAAATATCTTTTAAGATTTTTATTAGAATATTCTTATGTTTTGCGGTATCTAGAGCCATATAATTATTATTTAAGATCTTTATTATCTGCTTCTTTATACATTTTTACCATTTTAGCCATTCTTTTATTACCACCATAAATAGGTAATATTTCAGATACTTTTTCCCAATTCAAAACTGACAAATTATCAAAATGATAGTCCTTATTAAGATATATTACATCTAGAAAAGCTCTCTCTGGAGAGGCAATGTTATAATTCTCTCTTGATTCTATGCCAATCTGATTGGTGAGAATAGTGTCTTTAATTTTATGATAAGAATATTTCTGTCCATCACATTCGATTTCTTTAGTCGTATATGATATTGCAAAAATCTGATTATATAATTGAAAAGTTATTCCAGCTGCACCTAAAGTAGTTTCCATACTAATATATGAAGGGGTATATATTTTCGTAATTAATTCATATTTATCGTAGTTCTTATCTTTTGAATAAATACCTTTTCGTATGGCATTCAATTTACCAGCTTTTACATAGCGATTAATCTTTTTCTTAACAAAATTTACATCAGATTCTCCCCATAATAAAAGTACATCTTTGAAAGTAAAGATGGTTTTATTCGATCTCATAAGGTCTAAAATATAGTCTTTTTCCATAAATCGACGATTTGTGTTTTATTGGTACCCAAATATGGGTACCTTTGATTAAAATCATATGCCATGCTTTAAATAAATGCAAGTGGTTTAATTATTTATAGTCAAACACCATAATAAAATGTTATATTTATCATATGAAAACTAAAAACTATTCTATAGAAATTGGAGGTAAAGTTTTAACAGCAGAATTCAATGATCTAGCATTACAAGCCAATGGTTCCGTAATAGTACGCTATGGCAATACAGTAGTATTGGCCACAGCAGTAATAGGAAAAGGAGAAAAAGAGGGGAATTTCTTCCCATTAACCGTAGATTATGAAGAAAGATTCTATGCATCTGGGAAAATATTGGGTAGTAGATTCATGAGAAGAGAGGGCAAGCCGAGCGATGAAGCAATACTCTCTGGAAGAATAGTAGATAGAACCATACGACCACTTTTCGATAATTATATAAGAAATGAAGTACAAGTAGTACTTACCGTACTTTCCATAGACGAAGATGATCCAGATATAATATCAGTAATAGCGGCATCACTAGCACTCGGAACATCCGATATACCATGGAATGGACCAGTATCTGCTATACGTATAGCAAAAAATGAGGAATTCCATATTAATCCTAATTATAATCAAAGAGATGCAATAGGAATAAGTCTAGATATGGTGGCTTGTGGTAAAGATGGCTTTATCAATATGATAGAAGTATCTGGTATGGAAGTAAAAGAAGAATTGATAAATACGGCTCTAATAAAAGCTAGTGAGGAAATAGAGAAGATACAGATTTGGCAAAAGAAAATAATCTCCGAAATTGGTAATAAGAAAATAGTAATAACAAAACCAGAGCCAACAGTAGGAACTCATGAATTATT
>CAZDRC010000057.1:0-2131 GCA_964507965.1 uncultured Candidatus Saccharibacteria bacterium | reverse complement strand
CATTGTGAGCACGGTCGAACCATTGTTCATGACCCCACATATTCGGATTATATTTCTCATTGAAAATATAATTGAAGTTTTCTTGGCCTAAACCAATAACTGCGGTTTTTGTAGAATCAAATACTCCATCTATAGCCATGGGCCAGATATATCCTCTTGCTTGAGTCTTCGTATCACTTATAGATATAGAAGCGAGACGGCCTAATACTGCATTATTTTGAATAAATTTTGCATCCCTATTTATCCAGAATAGAACTCCAATAAGTATAATCACTAAAATTGCTCCTCCAGATATTAGTCTCCATTTCTTACTCTCCCCTTTTCCGAATACTGCATAGATGAATAGTGCAAGCATTATTCCACCGATAAGTGCGAGTATAGTACCGCGAGTTGCAGTTTCGAATAATATAAAGGCGAATAGAACTGTGAGAATAGGATAGACCCAGACTAATACAGAATACCCTGCAATTTTCTTTGCTTTAGCTATGAAGAACATATAGATAGAGAAGAATGTCTGGAATAGCATGTATACAGCTAGATAAATAGCATTACCGAGAGATGCATCTAGACGCACACCTCCCTGATGTATCTCTGCTTTTCCAGAAAGCTGTACGAGACCGTAGATAGCTATTATCACAGCAACGAAAATATTAATATTGAGAAATCTATGCCATATCCGTAGAGTATCTTCATTGGATGATCTATCATAATAATATGATCCGAATATACTTGTGATAATAAGGAAATACGCCCAGAGATGAATAATAGTCACCCAGCCCTCCATACGTTCAAAGTTTGACCATAGACTACGAATAGCATTCATACCCAGTAGATCTGCAGTAAAAACTATTATTGTAAAAATAGTTATTGAAAGTAATAATGGAGAAAATCTAGGAGCATATCGTCTATCACGAAGAATAAGTATAAGCCAGAGTGCAAAAGCAATCTCTACTATAATACGGAAAAGAAAAGCCTTTCCAGTAATAAATGGAAAGAAAAGGTTATTGGCAATATAAAGAGGGATAAAAGGAATAAGGAAAATAAGAAATAAATTAATACTTTTTAATGTTTTTGTGAGCATAAAAGAAAGTTTAACATAAATATAAATAAATGCTATAATCGTGAGCATTATAGTCTTTAATATGAAAAATATGAATAAAAAGATAAAAACAGCTTTAGTATGTGGTGCAGGAGGATTCATAGGAAGTCATCTAGTAAAGAAGCTAAAAAAGGATGGGTATTGGGTAATGGGTGTAGATCTGAAAAAACCAGAATTTAGTAAAAGTGAAGCGGATAAATTCGTAATTGGGGATTTGAGAGATAAAAATATCTGTAAAAAATTATTTACAGGAAAAGTAAAAAGATTTGATGAGGTATATCAACTCGCAGCAGATATGGGTGGAGCTGGATATATATTCACTGGAGATCATGATGCAGATGTTATGCATAATTCTGCAAGTATTAATCTCCACTTCGCAGAATTAGGAAAAAATAAAAAGTACGATAAAATATTCTATTCATCTTCAGCATGTATATATCCAGCATATAATCAAGAAGATCCAGATAATCCAAAGTGTAGTGAGGTATCAGCCTACCCTGCTGCTCCAGATAGTGAATACGGTTGGGAAAAACTATTTAGCGAAAGACTATATCTATCATTCAATAGAAATTATGGTGTAAAAGTGAGAATAGCAAGATTCCATAATATTTTCGGACCAGAAGGTACATGGAAGGGTGGAAAAGAGAAAGCTCCAGCTGCAATGTGCAGAAAGGTAGCAGAAACAAAAGATGGTGGAACAATAAATGTATGGGGAGATGGGAAACAAACACGATCATTCTTATATATAGATGAATGTCTAGAAGGAATAAGAAGACTAATGAAACAAAATAAATTCTTTGGCCCAGTGAATATCGGTTCAGATGAAATGGTAAGTATAAATGGTCTTGTAGATATGGTAGCAAAAATAGCTGGTAAAAAGATAGAAATAAAGCATATCAAGGGTCCTCTAGGAGTCAGAGGTAGAAATTCTGATAATAATCTTATAAAAAAGGAATTAGGCTGGGCATCAAATGCAAAATTAGAAGATGGTTTGAAGAAGACTTATGAGTGGATAGAGATGCAGGTAAAAAA
>CAZDRC010000056.1:0-2185 GCA_964507965.1 uncultured Candidatus Saccharibacteria bacterium | reverse complement strand
TTCTTTCTATTGACTAATCTAATAAAGTGTAATATATTTGTCATAGTAAATGGCGGTTCTTTGAAATCGTCACAGAAGCTAGAACAATCAAACATTAAGGAAATCATTTTATGAAAGCATTTGTTAGTCAATTATTCAAAAAACTTGCAAGTCGTGCAGGTGTCGAAGTAATCTCAGAGCCTCGTTGGGGAGTCGTGGGCCAAATCATTACTCCTGATGGTAAGAAGAGGTATTATAGGAATACTTGCTTTGATATAAACACTCTTGGTGCCACAGAAATAGCTAGAGATAAGGATTATGCAAGCTATTTCATGGCAGGAATGGGTTATCCTATTATCTCAGGAGAAGCCTTTTTCTCCGATAAATGGTGTAAACAGATAAAATCTGATAGAAATATTGATATGGCTTATCAATATGCTGTCAGACTCGGCTTTCCTGTCTTTGTAAAGCCAAATAGCAAAAGCCAAGGTCAATCTGCAACAAAAGTGCATACCAAGACTGATTTCTATCGTGCAATGAATAGGATTTTTAAGATTGATCATATTGCTCTTGTACAGAGAGTAGTTACAGGTCACGACTACAGAATTGTCGTTCTTGATGATAAGATCATTTCCGCTTATGAGCGTGTACCATTATCAGTTATTGGTGATGGTAAGTCTACTATTGCAAATCTTCTTATAGAGAAACAACGAAGGTTTGAGAAAATTGGTAGAGACACCGTTATCAAATTTGATGATCCACGTATAAGAGAGAAGTTATCTCGTGATGGTCATACTTTCGAAACCATTTTATGGAAAGATGAGCTTGTATATCTTCTGGATAATGCGAATCTTTCTACTGGTGGGGATTCGATAGACGTTACAGATAGTATACATGAATCCTATTGTGATATGGCCATTCGTCTAACTAGGGATATGGGCTTGCGCTTCTGTGGCGTTGATATTATGGTTGATGGTCTTATTCAGAATCCAGCCAAGATATGGTGGGTGATTGAGATCAATGCAGCACCTGGTATCGATAATTATGCATCTGCTGGAAAAGAACAACAGAAAATCGTTGAGGATCTCTATTTAGAAGTTCTCAAAGCAATGTCAAAGTAGTGTTAGTACAAGTCGGATTTCAAACTCCGGCTTTTTTTATTTAATAATCGAATTTCTTTGCTCAAGTATTCTATCTTCTGAACAGTATATTTCTCTTATATCTCCAGCAAGATAGAATGATCCAGTTATCAATAAAGCATCCTTTACACCCATCATCTTCTTTGCTTTATAAAATGCTTGAATTGGATCACTATGGAATATTATTTTCTCTTTAGTTAAATATTTTCTTGCTACGGATATAATCTCTTTTGGGCCAATACATTTTCTATGATTATTATTGAATCTTGTTATAAATAGCATATCTATTTTAGGTAAAATGATTTTTAGCATTTTCTCCCAATCCTTATCTGCAGATATGGCAATAATAGCGATAAGTTTATTATATTTAATATTTTCTAGATTATAGACCGTACTTTGTATTTTAGATACACTATGGGCTCCGTCTATGATTATAAAAGGATTTTTTTCAACAATTTCAAATCTAGCTGGGAAATTTTCTAGAATGATTATATTCTCTTTATTTTTTATAATTCCGAGATCATGGCAAATAGTACCAGCGAGAAGCTCATTCCTATTTTTATAGTTATGATTTTTCGTATTACATAAATTGAATAGTGCATTAACTTTCTTACATTCATCTTTGAAAATAAGTAAAATTTTAGGATTATCCTCAGCTGTAAAGAAATGACTACCTTTCTTTATTATACCTACTTTATCTTTTGCAATCATATCTGTGGTCCCTCCAAGTACTTGTGTATGGTCTAATCCAATATTTGTTATAGCTGTTATAAGTGGCTTTTTAATTATATTCGTCGCATCATATCGTCCACCGAGACCGACTTCTAATACCGCATATTCACATTTTTCTTTTTTGAAATAGAGCAAAGCAATAGCAAAAATTATTTCAAAATAAGATGGCATTCCATGACGACTATATAATGTAGCCTTATCTATATGAGGTTTTAGAAAATCAACTATTTTAACAAAAACATTTGGATCAATATATTTTTTATTTACTTGTATCTTCTCAATAGTACTGGTAACAAACGGGGAAGTGAATAATCCAGTTTTTTTACCCTTTGCAA
>CAZDRC010000055.1:0-2205 GCA_964507965.1 uncultured Candidatus Saccharibacteria bacterium | reverse complement strand
ATAGGAATATTGAAAGATTTGAAAATATCTCTGGAACGCTTCATCTGTGCTACTAGATCGTCTTCTGCTTTTTTCCTACCGGCTTTATAGTCTTTATAGACATCATTACGGAATGTCGGTCCGGGAAGATCATAACATGCCACTATATAGTCTGGCTGTAGATCATCTATTATCTTTATGAGCATAGTAGTGAGTCCATAGAGAGCACCAGTCGGCTCACCCTTTGCAGATATGAAATCAGGCAAGGCATGATAAGCACGATGCAAAATAGCGTGCGAATCGAGCAATACTAGTTTTTTCATCTTATTTTCTACCATTACCCTCTATTGTACCTCAAATTTCCTAGAATTTTCATTGACAAAATCACAATGAATCTTTATATGATTTTCCGGTAATATATCTACTATATTTTCTGGCCATTCTATAATTATCAAATTATTTTTATTTTCCACTATTTTTTCAAAATTTAATATTTGTAATTCTCTTCCACCATTTAATCTATATGCATCTATATGTATTAATCTAGGAAATAAATTGTGAGAAGTTTCATATATTTTCTCAATTACGAAAGTTGGGCTATTCACTATATCTTTTATATTCATTTCTCTAGCGAGAGCTTGGGTGAAAGTCGTTTTCCCAGAACCGAGATTGCCATAGAGCCCTACTATGACAGCTTCTTCTGTAGAATTTGATAGAGAATTAAGAAATTCCTTTGCGAATTCCTGTGTTTCCTCCAATGATTTACTAATTATTAATTTCATTATTATAAAACTATATCATAAAGAGATAATATAAAAAAAGACCCGGTATCGCAGTCAGGGTAGACATACGACACCGGGCTCCGGCTAATGGGGTGTTGGGGGTCACCGCCAGTAACCGGAAATTGTTAGTAGGACCATCCCCTATAACCCCGATACCATCTAGGAGTATAAGACTCGTAGGTATCGTTGTAAGTACGCTGGTACCAGCCACCATATGGTGACACAGACGAATCCGTACCTTGCGAATGGGAGTACTGATAACTCCCATCCAAATTGCTAAACCTAGTCTCGCTTCTCCGAACTAGGTCCGGAGGGAGACGAGATGCGGGTACGCCGTAGAGCATATCCTGCCTGAGTCTTGTCTCAGGCGAGACAGGAGTACCATATCGGCCGATATGGCCGACACAGCCTGTCGTGGAGATCATGACCAATAAGAACAGAATGGCCATGATTATAGGGGTTATCACATCTATGATCCCCCCTAAACGACTTGGCAAAGTTCTCATTCTTCCCGCAATGTATCACACATATCCTATATAAGTCAAGTATAAATATTGTAAATAATAATTGGAAATGCTAGAATCACATTATGAAAAATACCCTAAATAAAACTAAAAAATATATAATAGGCCACAAAGTCGTCAGTACTATAGTAATAGTCATTGCTATTATATTAATATATTACATATCGAAATCTATTTTCGGTACCGCTACTACTACACAATACGTATCAGAAGTAGTTAAGAGGGGTACAATAATGGAGACCGTTACTGGTAGTGGCCAAGTCTCTTCAGAGAATCAATTAGATATTACTAGTGAAGTGTCAGGTAAAGTCACCTCTATCAAGGTGAAAGTAGGACAGAAAGTAAAAGCCGGAGAACTCATAGCTACTATAGATTCTGCTGATGCATATATAGATCTAGAAACTGCACGCATAGCATATGCCAAGCTCACAGAACCAGCAAAAATAGGAGATAAGGTAAATGCAGAAAATACATTATCAAAATCATATAGTGATGGATTTAGTTCTATATCTGATGCATTTGTAGAAATAGCAATAGTGATCGATGGTCTAGATGATCTATTCTATAGTAGAGATGGATATCTAAGTGATCAAATATCTACAAATTTAAACGACACTGCTGAAAGTTATAGAACCATAGCTGCAATAAGTTATGATAAAGCTGATAATCAATACGAAGCTCTATTGAATGAATATAAAAATCTTTCACGAATAAGTGCTACATCTAGTATAGAAACAATGTTAATGAAAACTTATGATTTAACGAAAGCAATATCAGGAGTATTAAAGAATACTCAAAGTACCATAGTATATATCTCTACTTCTCAAGCAGAATATAATTCTGCTGTAGCTCCGACAGCAACAGTAAATGTTAATACTTGGTCAGCAGATATCAATAGCCAGCTCACCAGTCTATTATCT
>CAZDRC010000054.1:0-2342 GCA_964507965.1 uncultured Candidatus Saccharibacteria bacterium | reverse complement strand
GGATCGAACCAAGGACCTTTCGAGTATCAGTCGAATGCTCTACCAGCTGAGCTACGCGCGCATTATGCGATAATCTTCTTTACTGCTATGAAGTCTCCCTCACGGTCTGGAACTTCTCCCAATATAGCCTCCCTATCTCCATCTGATATAGTATTAGGAATATCTTCTCGATAAATATTATGAACAGCTCCAGGTACTGGAGTATAGTCCATATCTACTGTTGCCTTCTTTATCTCGTCTATATAATGAAGAATAGAATCAACCTCTACGGCTAATTCCTTCTTCTCGGAATCATCTATCTTTATACGAGCTAGAGAAGCCAATACTTCTATTTCCTTTATACCTATCATAGGGAGAAGTCTATCATAAAAGCTTTCGAAATTCATCCTCATTAATAATCTTCAAATTGAGCTCATGGGCTTTGTCCAATTTCGTCCCTGGATTCTCTCCGACGACAATATAATCTGTATTCTTCGAAATCGAGCTTGTGACTTCTCCACCGAGATTGCGTATAGCATTCTGTGCTTCAATCCTATTCATTTTTATTGTTCCAGTGAAGATGAAGCTCTTGCCACGTAATGGTAGATTCTTCTTTTCATTTATTTTCTCAATTTTTATATTTTTCAATAAAATATTTATTAACTTTATATTCTCTGTATCATGGAACCAAGAGAATACTGATCTCGCTACTATAGGACCGACTCCATATATAGATTCTATTTCTTCATATTCTGCCTTTGATATACTCTCGATAGATCCGAAGTGTTCTGCAATATCATATGCTGTCTCTTCACCAACCTGGGGAATAGATAATGATGTAATAAACCTTGCTAGAGTTATATTCCTAGATCTTTCTATTGATTGTAATATATTATCTACAGATTTCTCTCCGAATCTAGGTAGGGTTAATAAATCACCCTTCTCCAGAGTGAATATATCATCAAAGGAATTAATAAGATTATTCTCAATAAGTACATCTATAATCTTGGGACCGAGGCCGTCCATATTGAAGCATTTCTTGGAAACGAAATAATGAAATCTTCTTTTATTCTGCTCATATGTATTCTTTGCTGATTTTTTATTAGGGAAAATAATTGGCTTTGAATCCTTCGGTCGTAATTCTCTTATTACAGATACAATATCTGGTATAATATCTCCAGCTTTCTTCAGAATTACAGTATCACCAATACGTATATCTAGACGTTCTATTTCATCTTTATTGTGAAGTGTAGCTCGAGATACAGTAGAACCAGCAATACTTACAGGTCGTAGATGCGCTACGGGAGTGAGTGCACCTGTTCTACCTACTTGGAATACGATATCCAATACGACTGTCGTGACCTGTTCGGCTTTGAATTTGAAAGCGATACCCCATCTCGGTGCTTTCCCAGTATATCCTAGTGTTTCCTGATACGCTCTCTCATCTATCTTCACCACTATACCATCTGCTAGATAATCCTCTTTCTCCATTTTCTTCTGCCATTCTCCCCAATATTCTATGACCTCTTCTATATTCTCACAGTGCTTATAATGAAGATTGACTTTGAATCCCAATCTCTTCAATAATCCTAATTCCTCATTCTGAGTCTTCGACATATCCTCATATCTAGCAATATCATAGATGAAGCTAGAAAGTTTCCTCTCTCTCACTATTCTAGGATCTAGCTGGCGTATAGTACCAGCAGCTAGATTTCTAGGATTAGCAAATGGTTCTTCCCCTTTTTTCTTTCTTTCTTCATTTAATTCCTTCAATCTACTCTTCGCCATCCAGATTTCACCTTCTACTATAATATCTACAGGTGAGCTGAGCTTCAAAGGTATAGATTCTATTGTCTTAATATTCTCTGTTACATCTTCTCCTATTTCTCCATCTCCTCTTGTTGCTCCTGTTTCCAATATGCCTTTCTTATACTCCAATACTATTTTCAATCCATCTATCTTATGCTCGCAGGTATATGTCGGTGATAAATCTTGATTAGAAAATTGTTTCAGGAATCTCTTCACTCTCTCGTCGAATTCCTTCATCTCAATAGGAGTAAAGGCATCATTGAATGACCATTGTGGTATCTTATGTTTTATTTTCTTGAATTCTGGTAAAGGTTTACCAGCGACTCTCTGTGATGGAGAATCAGGAGTAATAAGCTCTGGATACTCTGTTTCTATCTTTACCAATTCATGTTTCAGAGAATCTAGAGCCATAGGAGATATAGTACTCCTGTCTAATACATGATATTCATAACGATATTTCTCTATCGCCTCTTTCAATTTATTCAATCTGTCTATTATATCTTTCGAAACTTGCATACAGTAAGAATATCATAATTATCAATAAGTCAAGAGCA
>CAZDRC010000053.1:0-2420 GCA_964507965.1 uncultured Candidatus Saccharibacteria bacterium | reverse complement strand
CATGACAAGGACACTGGTTCTCCAGAGGTTCAAGTTTCAATACTTTCAAAAAGAATAGACGAACTCGCTTTACATTTGAAGAAACATAAGAAAGATAATCATTCTAGAAGGGGACTCCTAGCTATGGTGGCAGATCGTCAGACACATCTAGCATATCTAAAAAAGAAATTTCCAAAGAGATATTCTGGAATAATCAAGAAATTGGATTTGAAGAAATAATTTATTTCTATCTAGTGTTATAATACATCCATAGCCTTTCATAATATGGCTTGTGTTTTCATAAGTAATTTTTATAAGAATTTAATTTTAACAATATTTATATATGTCAGTAATAAAACATAAAGAACAACGTGTAGGAGTTTTCATAGATACACAGAATATCTATCATAGTGCAAAGAATCTCTATCATTCAAAGGTAAACTTTGGACAAATAGTAAAAGACGCTGTAGGAGATAGATCTCTCATACGTACAGTAGCATATGTCATAACAACAGAAGCAGGAGATGAAAAGGCATTCTTCGAAGCTCTTACAAAGATGGGTATAGAAACAAAGACAAAGGATCTACAGATATTCGGCAGTGGTGCAAAAAAAGCAGATTGGGATGTAGGACTAGCGATAGATGCAGTAAAACTTGCACCGAAACTCGATGCAGTAATACTCGTTACAGGAGATGGGGACTTCATCCCTCTAGTACAATATCTACAAGTAAATGAAGGCTGTCAGGTAGAGGTAGTCTCATTCGGCAAGAGCACATCAGCGAAACTTATAGAAGCAGTAGATGATTTCATAGATCTAGATATGAATGCTGAAAGATATCTCATAGGGGCAAAGAGGGGAAGGTAAAGAAAAAAACTGATAAAAAATGAAACGACAGATGTTGTAAACCTTCTACTCAAGATGCGTGAAAAGGAAAGAATGGATGATAAAGAAATGATCCTTATCCAAAGGAACCTCTGCAAGTATCACAAAAGAGTCATTACTATGATTAAAATGATCAATAAAAATATGGCTATTATAGAAAAACACGATATTCGAATAGTAGACTATACTAATACTTGACTTATTCGTATAGTAGACTATACTAATAACATATGGACAATATAATAAAATTTAATCCGTGGTGGACAGAAAGTAATGTCCCACAAAAATTCCTAGGCTCATACGAAAGAGAAGTTTTCGATTATATAAAATCACTACTCAATAAAAGGCAAACACTTCTCTTTTATGGGTTAAGGAGAGTTGGAAAGACTTTTCTAATGTATAAGACAATAGATGATTTAATTAAAAATGGTGTTAATCCACTACATATAATATATTTTTCTTTCGATGAGAAGATAGAAGGTATAGAAAAAATAATTTCTGAGTATGAAGAAAGAGTTTTAAAAGAAAAAATATCAAATATACCTAAAGTTTATATATTTCTGGATGAAATACAAAAGGAAAAAGAATGGCAAGATAAAATAAAAATACTTTATGATCTTAACCCCAATATTAAAATAATTCTTTCTGGTTCAGTTTCTGTATCATTACAATATGGATCAAAAGAAAGTCTTGCTGGTAGGATTATAGATATAATGATTAAACCTTTATCATTCAAAGAGTTCGCTGAAGCAAAAGGTGTAAAAATAGATATTTCAAGCCCTATAATATACGAGAATACGGCTGTGCCTCTATTTATGGATTATTTAAGAAAGGGAGGGTATGTAGAGCTTATAAATGAAACTGATGATAGCTATATAAGAACATACATAATAGATATCTTAAATAGAATTGTCTATAAAGATTTACCGGAAGAGTTTGGTATAAAGGATCTTGATCTTATGAAAATATTATTGGAATCATTTCTAAAAGATCCAGGAATGATCATGAATATCGAAAGACTTTCTAGAGATTTAGGGAGAAGCAAAATCACTATAGCAAATTATATAGAGTACCTTAAACATGCTCTAATAATAAGAGAGGTAAAAAATCTAAGACATGGACTCCTAGTATCCTCTAGAAAAGGTAAGAAAATTTATCCTTCAAATACAGGGTTTTCCTTTGCTTTTAGAGAAGATTTTTATTCTAACAATTTCCTAGAAAAAGCAGCAGAAATAGCAGTTGCTACAAAACTAGAAGCTGAATATTTCTATAGAAATAGTTACGAGGTAGATTTTATTGATAAAAGAAATAATAAAATTGTACCGATAGAAGTTAAATATGGTGAAATATCACAAAAACAAGTCTTGCAATTTCTAAAAGAATATAAACTTGAAAAGGGAATACTAGTAAGTAAAAAAGATACATTACCAGAGAAAGATGGGGTAGAGATAATACCTTTGTGGTTGTTTATGTTTAAAGATTAGACAAAACAAAACCGCACATTTCTGAGCGGTTGTTGAAAGTTTTAGGCGTTAGCCACGGTTACTTCACCGAGTGG
>CAZDRC010000052.1:0-2630 GCA_964507965.1 uncultured Candidatus Saccharibacteria bacterium | reverse complement strand
ACGAGCTACCGTTGCTCTACTCCGCTATGGCAAGCAGTATAACACAAATTACTAGCGATATGCAAGAGTAAAATTGAGACTTTGCACGGTGCGGAAGCCTTTTCCAGATTGCGCAAGCAAGATGGAAAAGGTCTTACGCACGCAAGATGCAAAGTCCAATTTTACCTAGTTGGCAATATGATAGAATTCTTCGAAAACCTTGCGATATAGGTCTATAACACGCTTCGCTTCCAATTGATTGAGGGTAAAGCTTGAACCATCATGGGCAATAACATTCCTCACTTTATGAGCCTCCCAAGCATCATCGAGAGTTATGAAGTCCCCTTTATTTATCTTCTTCAGCTTTTCCCCGAGACTATCCCCTCTATATCCCAATTTATTAACAAGATCATCTAATATAGTATCAGCATCTATTATGGCCTGTTTCCAATCATTCTGATTCATAGAATTCATATGATCAAGAATAATATGCCAACGTTTACTTATTTCCTCATCACCCTTATTATCTTCTATATATGCCATCTCTATACCCTTACTATATATCTCATCTTCCTTTCTACGAATATGCTTTATACCTTCTACAGAAATAATAATCCCTATGAAAAATACAGTGGATAATAATATACAAATAATAACTATTATTACTTTCGAAGAATCGAGGAAATGATATATTGCTGGATAGGAATTCATCAGGAAATTCTGTATATTCCCCAGATAGTATGGAAGATCAATACCTGGTATACTTACTATTTCATTTGCTTGTGCTTGCATACCCTAATATTATAACATTTATTATTAAAATTTAATTCTCTCCTAGGAAGTCCTTACCCACTTCGAAGAGAGTTCTCTCATCCCCATGACGAGATATGAACTGTATACCGAGTGGTAATTTCTTATTATCTATTTCAGAAAAGCCAGATGGAATAGAGATAGCAGGCATACCTGTAAGATTAGCAGTGACAGTGAATATATCCTCTAGATACATTGCAATAGGATCCTTTACCTTCTCACCAATCTTGAAAGCTGGAGCAGGAGTAGTAGGTGTGAGTATTATATCGACTTCTTTGAAAGCTTTATGGAAGTCTTCTGTGATAATTCTACGTAGAGCATTAGCGCGATTATAATAAGCATCGTAGTATCCAGAAGAAAGAACATAGGTACCAATAAGTATTCTCCTTCTTACTTCTTTACCGAATCCAGCACCTCGTGTTTCGAAATAATCATCTATTATATCTTTACCATCTTTATGTAAACCATATTTTACGCCGTCGAAACGAGCGAGATTGGCAGATGCTTCTGCAGGCATCAGAATATAATACACCGGTAAAGAATATTTTATATTTGGAAGATTAATATCTTTTATTTCATATCCTTTCTCTTTTAATATTTCTTCTGTTTTATTGAAATTATCTAGGACCACTTTATCTATACCATCTCCCTTGAGGAAATGTCTAGGGATACCGATTATGGGTTTCTTTATACCTATTCTTTCTTTCTTATAAGTATTCTCTTCTATTGTTGTGCTATCGTATATATCTTTACCTTTTATAGTATCAAATATAATTTCTATATCTTTTATAGATTTACCGAATGGACCTATTTGGTCTAATGAGGATCCCATAGCCATCACTCCATATCGAGAAATATGACCATATGTAGGCTTGAGTCCCACGAGACCACAGAAGCTTGCTGGCTGACGTATTGAGCCACCTGTATCAGATCCTAGAGCCACGAGAGCACCGTGCATTGCCACAGATGCAGCAGAACCACCAGAGGATCCACCAGAAACTCTAGAAATATCATATGGATTCTTAGTCACTCCGAAGGCAGAATTTTCTGTAGAACCTCCCATGGCAAATTCATCCATATTCGTCCTACCGAGGAAAATAGCACCAGCTTCTTTCAATTTCTTTATAACTGTTGCATCATAGGTTGCAGTATAATCCTCTAATATCTTCGAAGCAGAACCGGCTTTTCTTCCTTTTATTAGAATATTATCTTTTATAGCGAAAGGTATTCCTGTGAGAATAGTCCCCTTGCCTGATTTTATTATTTCATCTGCTTTCTTGGCTTGTTCTAGAACATCATCATAGACTTCGAGATAAGCATTTATTTCTTTATTTTTTTGAGAAATAATATCAAGATAGGACTTTGCTAGATCTACAGCTGTAAACTCTACCTTTTCCATAGCAGAATGGGCTTTTTCTATAGTCAGATTCACTAGATCAATATTCTTCATATTATTTATAATACTATCATAAAAAGAAAAAACCGCATTATTATAGCGGTTCTTTCTTATTCTACTGTGCTCTATTTTGTTCCATTCATCCGGAGAGTATCTCTATAGAGGATACCCTCCTGTGTCCTTTCTCTCGCGGACTGAGTGTTCACTTTAAAGATGTAGAACAATAATCTTTGCTCATAATAATAAATTATTATGAAAATCGACTCGGTCAGATATATATAAAGGCAAAGCCTAGGTATATATCGTATGATCAAATTGAAATAATCCACGAGCAGCTTCCGCTACCCGTGCCTTGTTACGACTTACTCCCTGTCATTGAGCTTACCTTAGGCCGCGACAAGCGCGGACTTCGGGTACTCCCAACTCCCTTGAGTTGACGGGCGGT
>CAZDRC010000051.1:0-2782 GCA_964507965.1 uncultured Candidatus Saccharibacteria bacterium | reverse complement strand
GAGCAAGATGATTTTAGAATTCTTTATAGTCATTACTTATTTTATTGGAGTGGTAATAATACTTTTGTTTAAATTCCCATTTAAACTAATTAGCTTGAATCAAGTATTCACATTGTTTTTTGCATTATCAGCTCTTTTTATATCTGCATTTAACAGCTATGGTAAAGCTCTTCTACCTTTTTCTTTAAAAGAAACTATACCAAGTGGTGTTTTTTTGTTTCTTGATCCCCAATCAGTAAATAAATCTCCTATTATTATTCTTCCAATTAATTTTATTAATACTGTGGCCCTCCCCCCAAATTTAATACACCAAACTTGTATAATTAATAGAACTAATTAATATATAAGTAATATGAAATATAATAAAATAGCTCCTGAGATAAGGGAGCAAATAATCAATAGAATAAAGAATGAAGGGGTAACAATAGTTCAAGCAGCAAAGGATCACGGTATACCAGAATCTACCATATCTACATGGATAGCTCGTAAGGTAGAAGGTCAACCAAGTTTAGGAGAAATAATTAAACTCAAAAGAGAGAATGATCAACTAAAACAACTGATTGGTGATATAACCCTTAAGCTTTCTGAAACCCAAAAAAAGAAGTGACGACTGAGTCTAAAACTCTCAGGGCCAGAGAGTTAGGTATTTCTAGAAGTAGTCTGTATTACAAACAAAAAAAACCTGATAAAGACTGGATATTAAAATGTGAAATAGAAACTGTACTGAGAGAACACCCATCATATGGATCACCTCGCATTGCACTTCATCTTAAACGAAACCATAAACCGATAGAAAGAGTAATGAGAATCTTTGGTATCAAAGCATATCGTATAGAAGAGGTAAAAAATGGAAAAAGACCAAGAATATCAAGGTAATATATCCGAATCTCCTTCTAACCACATATCCTCAGTATGAGAATAATATATGGGTAAGTGATTTTACATACATTCCTTTTCAAGAAAGGTTTGTATATGTTGCTACAGTAGAAGATCTGTTTACTAGAAAGATAGTAGGTATGGCAGTATATACCACCCATGCAACACAACTGGTAATATCAGCTCTAATGTCTGCTCTACATAACAATCCTAGACCTCTCATATTTCACTCTGACAATGGTAGTGAATATGATTCAGATATATTCATACAAGCTTTACGCATGGTATGTATATCAATATCCAGATCAGCCCCAGGCTGTCCGTGGGAGAATGGATACCAGGAATCATTCTATGATAAGTTTAAGATTGATTTAGGTGATCCAAGTAGATTTGATACTCTAGGAGAACTAGTATATGAGATATATCAAACTATATACAAATACAACTTTATTATTAGCTATTACGTAAATGGCTTGATTTAGGGGTCTTTATGTTTTCCACAGACAAGCTATTTGCATTTGCCGTTGTAATCCGTTATAATCAGCTATATGTGTTATAGCGTTAAATAAAAGGTTAATTTCTTCATTATGAGCGACATTATTCAAAAATTTGATCAGCGCATAAAAAATCCCGATCCTCATATCGTGGCTCTTTTGGGTGAGATTGATGGTATCCGGGGCGAATTTAAATCGGGTCTACGAATGACTCCTCAGGCGATAACTAACCTCAAAAAGTCTACATTGATAACCTCTGCGGGTGCATCTAATCGTATTGAGGGTGGAAAACTAACCGATGAGGAAGTCGAAAAAGTCATGCAAGGACTTGCGGTCTCTAAGTTTGCGGATCGTGACTCGCAGGAAGTGCAGGGATATCTCGAAACGCTTCAAAATGTTTTCGATAGCTTCCAGACTCTGCCACTTCGAGAAGGTGTGATCACTTCGCTTCACAATCAGCTTCTCAAATACTCAACCAAAGATGACACGCATCGTGGCGGCTATAAAAAGAAAGAGAACACTGTCGGTGTACTTGGACCGGATGGCAAAGTTGCCAAGATCATGTTTGAGACTACGCCAGCATTCCTTACGACAAAAGAAATGCAGGAGCTTGTTGAATGGACTGACGATGCTCTTGAAAAGAACCGTTTCCATCAGCTTCTTATAATCGCAAACTTCATTGTGGAATTTCTGAAAATCCACCCATTTGAGGACGGCAATGGGCGTCTTTCGCGTGTCCTCACAAATCTTTTGCTTTTGCGCTCTGGCTACCAGTTTGTTCAATACGTTTCTCATGAGCAAATTGTTGAGCGACGTAAGGATGAGTACTATGTTGCTCTCCGAAAATCCCAAGAGACTTTCAAGACTGATCACGACACTATTTCGCCGTGGCTTAATTTCTTTTTGTCAGTCATTCGAGAACAAGCCACAAAAGCCCTTTCATACCTCGAGGAAGAAAAAGTGGAGGATATGCTTTCTCCCAAGCAATACGAAGTATGGAAATATATATCCAGCGTTCCGGAGGCAGGACCGGGTGAGATTGTAAAGGAAACCGGTATTGCGCTTGGTACGGTACGCCAAGCACTTAACAGTCTGGTTGAGCATGGAAAGGTCAAGCGTGTCGGGCGTGGCCGAGGGACGAGATACGTCAAAATATAGTCTTATCAAGGAAATCGCCTATGAAAAACATTGAACACAAAAATGATGATGGAAAACGATATCTCAAGAAATATGAGATTGTTGAAACCGATGTCGAGCTTCCAATTCAGGGTCAAGTTCGTGATCCGGAAGACTTATATAAATTCCTGAAAGATTTGGAAGACGCTTACGGCAGGTCATCAAGCAGAAATTTTTTTGATGAGCGAGGGATCAGAGCTTGAGACCATTCCCGACAGTACGGATTTTGATATTTC
>CAZDRC010000050.1:1275-3009 GCA_964507965.1 uncultured Candidatus Saccharibacteria bacterium | reverse complement strand
AAGATATTAGAATTCTTCTATCTTGCAGTATCAGTAGTAATAGTCTTCGGTAAGAGTATACCAGCAGAATTGCTAGTAATCTGGCTCAATCAATGGGTATTGGCATCATATTTCATACTTCCATTATTATTATTCAAGAACATTGCATATGCAATATACAGTGGCGGAAGTCTGACAAGAGCTGATAAGGGCTGGACATTGGTACGTTGTATATTATATTTTACTCTTAGTTTCTTCGCTTATCCTCTCATACTCAGTATATAATTAGACTTTCCAAATAATATGTTTTCTATATGAATATATGCTAATATATTCATACTATGTCACCTACAATTTTCATTATATTCGGTATCACTGGTGATCTATCAGGGAGAAAGCTCTTACCCTCACTTCTTAATCTATATGTGAATAAGCGCCTACCAATGAAGTTCTCCATAGTAGGCTTCTCTAGGCGCTCCTTTACTCGTGAGGAATTCCGCGAATATATACGTGGACATATAAAGGTGAAGCCAGGACAGTATCATGAAGAAGATATAAAGCATTTCCTAGATCATATGTATTATGAACAGGGATTATTTGATTCCACTCCATCATATGCCAATCTCTCCCTTCGCTTGAATCTTATAGATGATAGTTTCGGACAATGTTCCAATAAGCTTTTTCATCTTGCAGTTGCACCACATTTCTATGAGACTATATTGGAGTATCTCTCTAGATCCGGACTCACAATACCATGTAGTGATGGTGAGGGATGGACGAGGGTACTAGTAGAGAAGCCATTTGGCAATGATATAGAGGGTGCGAGAAGTCTAGATAAGAAATTAGGGAAACTTTTCAAAGAAGAGCAGATATTCCGTATAGATCATTATCTAGCAAAAGAAGCTCTACAGAATATACTTTCTTTCCGATTCTCTAATACTCTATTCGAGCCATTATGGAATTCGAAATATATAGATGCAGTACATATAAAGTTATTGGAGAAGAATGAAATGGAAGGAAGGGGAGAATTCTATGATAAATTAGGAGCTCTGAAGGATGTCGGGCAGAATCATATATTGCAGATGCTTGCTCTTGTCGCTATGGAGAGACCAGAGAATCTCGATGCCCTCTCTATTCGTAAAGAAAGAGCGAAAATAATAAATAAAATAGAACAGATAGATCCTAAGAAAATGTTAGAGAATATAGTGAGATCTCAGTATAATGGATATACACAGGAGAAAGGAGTGAAAGCTAATAGTAATACAGAAACATATTTCCGTATTGAGACATATATAGATTCGCAGAGATGGAAGGATATACCATTCTATTTAGAGAGTGGTAAGGCCCAGAAAGAGAATAAAAGTGAAATAGATATATATTTCAAGAATGATATAAAGGGTGATAGAGATGATAATCCAGATAATCAGAATATATTGACTTTCCGTATACAGCCAGATGAGGGTATCAAGATACGATTCTTCGTGAAGACTCCTGGATTCAATATGGAAGTAGAGCCGAAAACATTGAAATTCAAATATTCTGATTCACGATCTCTACAGATACTTCCTGATGCATATGAGAGGGTACTGTATGATGCAATAGTGGGAGATCAGACACTCTTCACCAGTACAGATGAGGTTATAGCCGCATGGAA
Organism: uncultured Candidatus Saccharibacteria bacterium; assembly: GCA_964507965.1. Lineage (GTDB taxonomy): Bacteria > Patescibacteriota > Minisyncoccia > Phycocordibacterales > PALSA-1337 > CAIOGI01. The sequence continues at coordinate 1,376 of CAZDRC010000050.1, read as the reverse complement.
ATTCATTACTTCTATTATAAATAATTGGAATAAAGTACCACTTACTATATATGAGAAGGGTAATATATAATGATTCTGATAGAAGAATTATTAAAAAGATA
>CAZDRC010000050.1:0-1175 GCA_964507965.1 uncultured Candidatus Saccharibacteria bacterium | reverse complement strand
TTATGCTAAAGATTCTATAATCCCATGGCGATAGATAATAATTTTACAACTTTACTTATTTCCTGTATCTTTAGGGTATGTCATTAAGTATCGGTATCATCGGTCTACCAAATGTTGGGAAATCAACACTTTTCAATGCTCTTACGAGGAAGAGTGTTCTCGTTGCTAATTATCCCTTTGCTACTATAGATCCATCTGTAGGTGTAGTTGCTGTACCTGATCTTAGACTATGGAAACTTTCCGAATTTTCTAAATCAAAGAAAACAATACCAGCGGCAATAGAATTCGTAGATATTGCTGGGCTTGTGAAGGGTGCATCAGCAGGAGAGGGACTCGGCAATCAATTCCTTTCCAATATTCGCGAAACAGATGCAATAACAGAAGTCGTGAGGATATTCGAAGATGATGATATTATCCATGTATCTGGGAAAATTGATCCAATGGGTGATATAGAAGTGATCAATCTAGAACTAATACTTGCAGATCTACAGACTGTGACGAAGAGACTCTCCAATCTGAGTAGAGATGTGAGAGCAGGTAAGAAAGAAGCAATAATAGAGAATAGTCTTCTAGAGAAATTGAAAATCATTCTAGAATCAGGAAAGCTCGCATCTAGTATCATAGTAGATGAATTCGAAAAGCCATTCTTGAAGTTTCTACATCTACTCACTTCGAAGCCCTTCATGTATATACTCAATAAAAAGGCAGGAGGCAAGAATCTAGATGAAATAAATGATAATAGGTATAAAGATCTTATCAAATTTTTCCATGATAATAATGCGAAATGGTTAATAGTCGATGCTGGTATAGAACATGAATTGAAGGATATAGATGAAAAGGATAAGCAAGAATTGCGCGAGGGCCTAGGTGCAAAGGATGATGGTATAGATAATCTAATAAAGAAGGGTTATGAGCTTCTAGATCTTATTACATATTTCACTACTGGAGAAGATGAGACTAGGGCATGGACAATAGGAAGAGGCTGGACAGCGCCAGAAGCTGGTACAGCTATACATGGTGATTTCAAAGATAAATTCATCCGTGCTGAAGTGATACATTGGGATGAACTTCTCTCTGCTGGCTCATATGGCAAAGCTCGTGAGCATGGATTAGTGAGGACAGAGGGGAAGGAATATGTGGTGAAGGATGGGGATGTGGTGGAGTTTAGGATATAA
>CAZDRC010000049.1:0-3108 GCA_964507965.1 uncultured Candidatus Saccharibacteria bacterium | reverse complement strand
TAGAAAGATTTATGAAGATGAATAAGAAAGATAGAATTGATTATGTAGATGATATGGCAAAGAATATAAGTGATGAGAAAGCAGTAAAAGCAGATGCACAGAGTTTCCTCACTGCTCTTGAAGTTTATATATATAAAAAAGAAGGATTGAAAAATGTAAAAGCTTTGAAGTCAATATTGAAAGCAAAAGATTATATGGGAGATAGGTCACCATCTATAAAACAGTTATTAACATATACAGTTTTAATGTTATAATACCCTCATGACATACGATTTTAATAAATTCAAAAAGTCTCTAGCAGGTGCAGAAGAATGGCTGAAGAAAGAGTTCTCTGGTATACGTACTGGCCAAGCTAGCCCTACGCTTCTAGATAGTGTAAAGGTAGAGTCATATGGAGCACTTTCTCCAATATCACAGATTGGTAGTGTGAATGCAGAAGGTCCGAGAACATTACGTATAATCCCATGGGATATGGCACAAAGCAAGGCAGTAGAGAAAGCAATAACTATCGCTAATCTAGGAGTGTCTGTATCTATAGATGATAAGGGTCTCAGAGTCAATTTCCCAGATCTGACTTCAGAAAGAAGAGTACAGATAATAAAAGTTGCAAAGGATAAAGTGGAAGAAGGGAAGAAGCAGATCCGTATGCATAGAGATGAGATAATGAAGGATCTACAGTCTATGGAGAAATCAGGTGCTCTTGGTAAAGATGATGTATTCCGATATAAAGGCGAAGTACAGAAAATGGTAGATGAAATAAATAAGAAATTAGATGATTTATATACTAAGAAAGAGAAAGAGATAATGGCATGACAATTATTATTTTTATATTAGTTCTTGCAGTACTTATCTTTGTCCATGAACTTGGACATTTTCTATTTGCAAAATGGGCTGGGATAAGGGTAGATGAATTTGCAATCGGCTTCGGGCCTAGGATCTGGAGTAGGAAAATAGGTCAAACAGAATATTTCCTGAAGCTAATACCATTCGGTGGTTATGTGAAGATATTCGGAGAGAATCCAGATGATGATAGTATAAGTGGACCAGATAGAAATAGGAGCTTCGTTCATAAACCGAAACTAGAGCAGATAGCTGTACTCGGTGCTGGTGTATTATTCAATTTTATATTTGCATATTTACTTTTCATTATTACTTTCTCTTCTGGAGTATTAGCTTCTAATGAAAGTTATCCTCAGTATAGAGATAGAATGACAGATGCACATATAGCAGTAACATTCGTGAGCCCCGGTTCTCCTGCAGAGAAGGCTGGACTCATGGCGGGTGATACTCTCATAGCTAATTCTATAAAAGAAATACAAGACAATATAAATGCAAGTCAGAATAATGGAGTAGAGATAAAATATAAGAGAGATGGATTAGAAAATAAAATAAAAATAATAGCCGAGGAGAAAATAGTAGAAGGGAAATATGCAATAGGAATAGCAATGGATGATGTTGCTACTCTACGATTACCATTCCATCTCGCTATATATGAAGGTTGGAGATTCACTGTTCATATTATATCTGCTACAGTTGTCGGTTTCTATGACCTTATCGCTGGAGCATTCCATGGTACATCTAGTCTAGACTCTGTGACTGGTCCTGTAGGTATCGCTGGTCTTGTAGGCGATGCTATGAAGCTCGGCTTCACATACCTACTCATGTTCACTGCACTTATTTCTATTAATTTAGGAGTATTGAATCTATTACCATTCCCAGCTCTAGATGGCGGTAGGATACTCTTCGTTGCAATAGAAGCTATTATTCGTAGACCAATTAAACCCGTAATAGCGAATACCGTGAATGCTATCGGTTTCGGTTTACTTATTCTACTTATGGTTTTTATTACTTATAAAGATATAGCAAGATTGTTCAATTAATTCTATAATATCAATATGAAACAATCATTACTTTTCACCAAGACTAGGAAAGATGCTCCGAAGGATGAGATTTCCAAGAATGCAGAACTACTCATACGTGCTGGATATATACATAAAGAAATGGCTGGAGTATATTCCTATTTACCTCTCGGATTGCGAGTGATGAATAAGATAGTGAATATTATTCGTGAAGAGATGAATAAGATCGGTGGACAAGAACTATCTCTTACGGCTCTGCAAGATAAGAAGATCTGGGAACAATCAGGTAGATGGAGTGATGAAGCGGTAGACATATGGTTCAAGACGAAATTAAAAAACGATACAGAAGCAGGATTAGCATTTACCCATGAGGAACCGCTTACCAATATGATGAAAGAATATATAAGATCATGGAGAGATCTTCCTGTATATGTATATCAATTCCAAACGAAATTCAGGAATGAAACCCGAGCGAAGAGTGGCATAATGCGTGGGAAGGAATTTCTTATGAAGGATATGTATTCATTCTGTAGTAATGATAGGAATCATATAGAATTCTATGAGAAGGCCAAGGAAGCCTATGTCCATATTTTCAATAGAATCGGAATTGGTGAAAGAACATATATTACATTCGCATCCGGTGGATCTTTTTCTAGATATTCCCATGAATTCCAGACTATTACAGATGCTGGAGAAGATTCTATTTTTATTGATGAAAAGAAGAAGATTGCAGTGAATAAGGAAGTGATGAATGATGAAGTATTGAATGATTTGAAATTGAAGAAAGAGGAACTGAAGGAAAGAAAAGCTGTGGAAGTAGGAAATATATTTTCCCTCGGTACTAGATTCTCCGAAGCCTTCGAGCTTAATTATAAAGATGAGAATGGTATAGAGAAACCTGTAGTGATGGGAAGTTATGGTATCGGTCCTGGAAGAATCATGGGTACTGTGGCAGAGGTACTCTCTGATGATAAAGGTCTAGTCTGGCCTGATTCTATTTCACCTTTTTCTATACATTTGATATCAATAGAAGATAAAGCCGGGAAAGTAAAGGAAGAAGCAGATAAACTTTATAATAAATTAATTAGTAAAGGCATAGAAGTTCTATATGATGATAGAGATATGAGGGCGGGAGAGAAATTTGCCGATAGTGATCTTATCGGTATTCCAAAGAGGGTGGTCATAAGTGAGAAGACTCTAGAAAAGGGAAATGTTGAGGTGAAAAATAGGAGGAGTGGGGAGGTGGAGA
>CAZDRC010000048.1:0-3110 GCA_964507965.1 uncultured Candidatus Saccharibacteria bacterium | reverse complement strand
AAAGAATACAGGATTCCTACCTATGGAGCGAGCATGGATAGATCAGATAATTCAAGAAGGATATGTAGATACTTTCCGATACCATAATCCGAATAAAATAAATGCATATACATGGTGGGATATGAAAACTTTTGCAAGAGAAAGAAATGTGGGATGGAGATTAGATTATTTTTTCATTTCATCAACACTTCTTAAGTATGTGGAAAAGTCTAGTATATTAGCCAATATAAATGGATCAGACCATTGTCCTATAGAATTGATTTTGAAATAAAAGACAGGTTATCCACATATTTTATTTTATATGTCCTTTACATGTCTTTTAGTGGTGATATAATAAATACAGATCAGAAAAGTTCCATAGAAAACCGAGGGGAACAATTCATTGTTCTTTGTAATAGTGGGTAGCAGGCTCTTTTTTGAAGTACGAAGAAGAGAAGACAACCCTTTGTCAACTTAGGCATGATAAGCATTCCTTTTCAAAAACAATTCATATATAATTCCCCTCTGGGAATATTTAATTTAGACAGGTAATGCAAAATCTCCCATAGTAGACATTGTGGTCAGCTTCGTTCGGTCTCGTGACCGCTTCAATACGACTTCACCAAAAACCGCGTTTATGCAAACGCACGGTTCGTTCTAACCTCTGAATCGTGTTCATTTGCTTGAGATGACGCGGTTTTGTTTTGTCTATAGAAAATATGGCTAACTTTCGTGATATATGTTTCATATGAAATATATATTTACCCTAAGAATGTTTCACATGTAACGTTTCCTATGAAACGTAGTGTTTTTTCTTAATAATTTTTATATTTTCCTCTTCAATATTATCCTCCTTCTTTCTTGCCTCATCCCCCATTATTTTCAATTCATTTTCAGACAATTTGGCTAATTCTATAGCTTTATTATCTAAATATTCAGAAGTATTCAATTTTGGATTATCTAGTACTTCTTCAAGTAATATATGTAAAATATGGCCAATCTTTGGTCCTGGTGTTTCATGTGTAACATTCATTATGCCTTTACCGTCTATTTTCAACATGCCCACGGATATTGGATTTCTAAGAGCTTCCTCTATCATTGCCTTATATTTCCTCAGTCTATATGGATTCTCCTTTGGCCTTCCTGTTCCTATACGGTCACATATACGTATATTCATAAGATCCCATATATTCTCAGGTCCAACATTATTTATCATTCTTCTTACAGCAGATAGTGTAATCTGTTCAGTATCTGAGAAGAACATATGCCAACGAACGAATTTTGAAACAATTTCTATGGTTCTGGAAGGGAATTTTAGTCTTTCTAGAATCTTTCTTGTTACACGTGAACCCACCACTTCATGGCCATAAAACGTTATTTTATGTGTTTCACGTGAAAAGTTCTTCGTTTCTGGCTTGGAAATGTCATGAAATAGGGCAGAAAGGCGAATTTCCAATGACCAATCCTTATCTGCAGAGTGTTGCACTGTTCTTAATAGATGTTCCCAGACATCATAGGCATGTGCTTGATTTTGATCTACACCCTTTGCTTTTATGAGTTCTGGTAGTATAAAACCGAGAATATTTGCTTCATTTAGTAATTCTATACCTATTTTAGGCCTTTTTGACATAATTATTTTCACAAATTCATCACGGATTCTCTCTTTTGATATATTCTTCAGTAGTGAAATATGGCTCTGTATAGCCATTTCTGTCTCTTTTTCTAATTTGAAATCAAGTTCTGTGGCCAATCTTACAGCTCTCATCATGCGTAGGGCATCCTCATTGAATCTATCTTCAGGTTTACCAACTGTCCTTATTAATCTGTCCTTTATATCTTGGAATCCACTATATAGGTCTACTATGTCCTTTATCGCCCCATTAGACAGACTGACTGCAATAGCATTAATAGTGAAATCACGACGCTTGAGATCATCCTCAATTTTTTTACTGAATTTCACTTCATCTGGATGTCTACTGTCACTATATTCCGACTCTAGACGATAGGGAGTGACTTCGACTATTTTCAATGTTTCATCTTCTGTATCTTCATTCACTACTCCTACAGTACCGAAGCAATTTTCATAGAAAGTCTTTGGAAAAAGGGGAATTATTTCATTTGGAATTGCATTCGTAGTGATATCCCAATCTCGGGGAATTCTGCCAAGAAAAATATCTCTTACACATCCACCGACTAGGTATGCTTCATAACCACTTTTCTCAAGTGTCTCAATTACTGTTGTAATTTCCTTTGGAATAGTAGTATTTTTCATAATTTCTGCACCTTTTACCTATGAAAAGTATTCTAGCATTATATCTTTATTTTGCATAGTATTGAACTATGATATATAATTACATAATATGAAAATGGGTGTTCAAATGAGTAAAAGAGCCATTGAATTACGAAGGCTCGGATACTCCTACAGTGATATATCGAAAGAGTTAAAAGTCTCAAAGGCTTCTATTTCTAATTGGGTAAAAAATATTAGATTAACAGAAAGCGAAAAAGTTAATCTTGAAAAAAATCTAAAAAACAAAATTAAAAGGGGAAGAATGAATTCCACAATAGCTGTTCGCTCTAAGAAAATTTTCAAAGAGAAAATTGCTTATGATAATGCAGAAAAAGAGTATGAGAAATTTTCAAAGGACCCTTTTTTCATGCTCGGTCTTGGTCTATATTGGGCACATGGTTTGAAGAAAGGAAATTATTTCCAATTCGTTAATCATAATTATTCCGTACTCAAGATCATCTTGCTATGGATGAAAAAGTATTTGAATATCACCAAGACTATTCCTAGATATAGATTATTCATTAATATTTCACATAGAAATGGTGAATATGAGGATATTTGGGCGAAAAATATGGATATTTCTAGGAAATTATTCCAGAAAACCGTATACACTAATTCAGTAAAGAACGTAAATGATAGGGAATATAAGGGTTCATTAGCAATAATAGTGTCAAAAGTAGATGTATTTCGGAAAATAATAGCTTGGCAAAAGATACTAATAAGGTATTATGATAGTTGAGGTATAAATATGGCTGTAAGCGTTTATAGTGAGTTATAGGCATAATATTGCGCCCGTAGTGAAATGGATATCATACCGGTCTTCGGAACCGTTGTTGGGGGT
>CAZDRC010000047.1:0-3525 GCA_964507965.1 uncultured Candidatus Saccharibacteria bacterium | reverse complement strand
GCACATGGAATACTCGCTATCACATACACAGATGCAGGAGTCAAGGCTATGCGGGAGAAATTGGAGAGGATTATCGGTAATCGTGCACATGATATACATATACATACTTTCCATAGTTTCGCTTCATCTATTATTTCTTCATACCCAGAACATTTCATAGAGATTTCCGATAGCAAACAAATAGATGAAGTCGGTCAAGAAATAATCATTAGAAATATATTAAATAATAAAAAGTTTTCTATTCTGAAGCCACTCGGCAAAACAGATTTATATATAAGAAGTATTATTTCTGCTATTAGTGATGCGAAGAAGAATAATATGAATGGGAAAATGATAGAAGTATATGCAGAAGATGAAATAAAAAGAATAAAAGATGATGAAGATTCTATCTCTACCCGTGGAGTGACGAAGGGTAAGCTGAAAGCCGAAGCATTATCCAGAATAGAGAAATGCGAGAAGACTATTCTGCTCGGAGAAATTTTCGAATTATATGAAAAAGAGAAAATAAAGGCCAAAAGACTAGACTTCGATGATCTTATAGCAGAATTATTGAAGAAAATGAGAGAAGATGAGCTACTTCTACGTCTCGTACAGGAACAATTCCTCTATATTCATGTAGATGAACATCAGGACACGAATGATTTGCAGAATTCTATTATCTCTATAATCGCAGAGTTCTTCGATACTCCCAATGTCTTCATTGTCGGTGATGAGAAGCAGGCAATATATCGTTTCCAGGGAGCATCTGTGGAGAATTTCATGCTTCTACAGAAGAAATGGCCAGCAATGCAGATTATTTCTCTTGATACTAATTATCGTTCACATCAGAATATTCTCGATGCTAGTTTTTCTATGATTGAGAATAATTATGAAGGAGATGAATATAGTGAATTGAGAATAAAACTAAAGGGCGATAAGGCAAAAGATAAAATAAAATTAATAATAGGAGAGAATACTAGAGCTGTGGAATCATATTTAGTAAAAGAAATAGAAAATATAATAAAGAAAGAGCCAGAATCTACAGTAGCTATTATTACTCGTAGGAATAGGGAATTGGACAAGATAATTGAGCTTCTAGAATCACATAATATTCCTGTTTCTTCGGAAAGAAGTATTGATATTTTCCATCACCCCCTTGGTATTCTATTTTTTGATCTTATAGAATATATTGCAGATCCATCTAGAGTAGATACTCTATCGAAGACTCTAATATCAGGATTATGGAATATGAAATTCGAAGATAGTATGGATATTATAAAGCTAATAAAGAGTGGTAGAACTATTGATATAGAAAAAAGATTACCGAATCTTATAGAAATTAGAGAAAATCTATTGAATGAAAGTAGTCTCGGAGCACTCATCTTCATTGCTGAGAGAAGTGGTTTTATCGATATTATTTCCAAGGATCCATCATATATACATGTCTGGAGAGGTATTATTTCCCTTGCAGAATCTTTATCTAATAGTGATACAGTCTCTAGTCCAATTGAACTTATGAATACCATGCTCGCATATCGTCTAGGAGCAGAGTCACGTACGATAAAGGTCACTGTCGGTGCTCCAGATGTATCAGTGAAGGCTATGACAGCCCATGGTAGTAAGGGCTTGGAATTCGATTATGTATTCCTTCCATATGCTACAGAAGAAGCATGGATAAGTAAGGGCAGAGGTACATCCTTTGTCCTACCGAAGAAACATGCTAATCACAATGATATTGCAGATTTACGAAGACTATTCTATGTGGCTCTCACAAGGGCAAAGAAGGATATAACAATAATGCCAAGCTTGGAAGAGTCTAATGGAGATGTACTCACTCCTCTACGATTCATTGGAGAAATTGATGAGAAATATATTGAGAAAATATCTCTATCGAGAGAAGATGCAAAAGTGATAATTAAAGAAAAGAAAAATAATATTATTTCAATGAAGATTCTAAATCTTGCAAAGAATGTATTATTCGAGAATGGACTTTCTGTCACTGCTCTGAATCATTTCATGGAATGCCCTAATAAATTCCTTTATCAGAGTATATTGAAGCTTCCTCAAGCTCCATCTGGATCTGCAGAGAAGGGTAAGACAATGCATAGTGCTATATCTAGGATCTGGAGGAATAAGAGTCATACTCTAGAGCAAATAAAAATAGATTTAGAAGAGGGTATTGTAGAATATCTGAATGAATCATTACTTTCTATTGGAGAAAAGAATGCAGTGAAGGCCGAACTTCTTGAGAAAGCACCTATAGTTGCGAAGGCTCTATTAGAACATTGGAATAAGGCTGGAACAATATTCACAGAGCATTGGATAAATTCTAAATATAAAGATATTCCTATTCATGGTCAATTAGATGCTATTATCGATAATGGTGATGAAGTAGAAGTATTCGATTATAAGACGAGAGAAAGTATGTCTGATAATGCAATAAGAGGTGATACGAAGAGTTCCACTGGAGAATATTTCCGTCAATTAATTTTCTATAAAATTCTTCTTATGGATGATTATCATTTCAATAATAAGAGAATTTCTCCATATCTTGTTTTTGTCTCTCCAGATGATAAGGGTAGATGTCCTATTAAATCTCTACCAATAGAAAAAGAAGATATTGATAGAGTAAAAAACGAAATAGAAAATTTAAAGAAAAGTATTATGGATGGGGATATAATGAATACGAATTGTGGAGAAAAGGATTGTGAATGGTGCAAGATGAGGAAAATCTTCTAGTTATTTACTTCATCTGCAAGTAGAGCATCTATTGCTTGCTTCACACTCTCATATGGCTGTGCACCGGGTATTGGTATATTCTTGCCAGATGGCGTGATAATGATACTAGAAGGTGTTCCTTCAATGCCGAAATTGAGACCATCCATATATTCTGCTTCTACTTTGTCTTTGAATTTACCACTATCAAGACAGTTCTTGAAATCAGTGACATTGAGTCCAATATACTCTGCTATCTTTGGTAATTCTTTCTGATCTAGACCATCTGGACTAGTCCCTGTTACAGAAGGCGTGATTTCATATAGGCGATTAGTATATGCCCAGAATTTATCATTACCACCGAGAGAGCCTGCACATTCTAGGGCTTGTGCTTCATGACCAGCATTGATATGTAATATTCCTCCATCTGGTCTTGTTCCTGGCTTGTCTATTGGGAAACTCCTATATATCCATGCGACATTACCATCTTTACCATATTCAGATATTATTCTTCTCATAGTATTATGGAATACTTTACAGAATGGACAAGATGTGTCGGAATATTCTACTATTTTTATTTTAGCATTCGGATTACCTAGTATATGATCTTCTGTACTCACAGCTCTGAATGTATTGCCAGCTAATACTGGTTCTGTAGGGGATTGTGTCGCTTGTGGAGAACGCATTGTGAATATTATAGAACCAGCAACAATAGCACCAGCGATGATAATAGCTGTTGGGATATTCATTATTGAAGGGGCTTTAGGGTTTGATGAATCCATTTTTATATTTTAATTAATAAAGTAATGTCGTGATTATAGCATAGGGTAT
>CAZDRC010000046.1:0-3883 GCA_964507965.1 uncultured Candidatus Saccharibacteria bacterium | reverse complement strand
TAGAAATAAGTACTTCTGTTACAGAATCTTCGAATTCTCTTGCTATATCTTTCTTTTGATCTTCTGTAATATTCTCTATATTTCTCAATGTATATAGTACTGCAGTCTTCAATCCTGAGAATGACATATTGAGATCTTTCGAATATATCATCGGTCTTGGTAATTTTATATTATTAACAATATTCTCTATTCTTGCTTGTTCTGCTAATTTACTTATCTCTGGTCCGCCTGGATAGGGAAGCTCGAGCATCCTAGCGACTTTATCGAATGCTTCACCTATTGCATCATCTTTCGTATTTCCTAATATTTTATATTTTCCTATTTCATCTACTCTTATTATCTGTGTATGCCCACCACTTATGAGTATTGCTAGAGCAGGGAAATCCACGCTCTTTAATTTTTGATAATCATTACTTATATTTGTTTTATTGAAAAGGCCAGAGACTATATGGCCTTCCATATGATTCACTGGTATTACTGGTATATTATATTTCTCATGCAATTCTTTAGCGAATAATATTCCTGTCCATAGTGCTGGCTCTAGTCCTGGTCCTGTTGTTACTGCTATTCTATCTATCTTCCCTGTTATTTCATTTTCTTCTATACCTGAATTTTCTAATAATTTCTTAAATAAAATTGGTAAATTCTTTATATGCTCTCTCTTTGCAAGGGTAGGATATACTCCACCATATTCTCTATGTAGCTCTATTTGAGAATTTATAATATTTCCTAATATTCTATATTCAATATCTATACCATCACCTATTGTTTCCAATAGGCAAAGTGCTGTTTCATCACAACTTGTTTCTATGCCTAAGGTGATCATGTGCCTCTATTGTACCAAGCTCGCACCTATTTCCAAAACAAAGTGAGGTAATGATGTCGCACGCGCGGAGCATGTGGTGATGTGAAATGTAATCGTATGCTCGACGAACGTTCTGCCGCCCGCCTCCACTAACGCTTCGGCGGCAACCTCGCAGAAATTTTCCCTTACAATTTTTCTTTTGCACGTCCCCCCCCATACTTAACAATCATTCAGTAGATAAGCAATTTCACTTATAGATTTTATTGTCTAGAAGAACAGTTAATAATTTTGCAATGTGTGTATTCAGAGAGGAAATGGAATTATGAAGCTTCGTTTTTTAGCAATAACAAGCAGTCGCATACTAATGCTAAACATTGAATTATAAAACTTTCCAAGTACTTATCCACAGGGTAATAGTGGTATATTTGGTGTATACTTGTGATATGAGTCCTGAACTACAAAATCAAATTACTTATATTCGCGAATCTACTGGGTCTCAAAAAAAACCTTTTGGGGTCTTGATATTAGGAATATTAGCGATATTTTTTGGAGTATTCCTCTTTGTAATGGCTCTGAACTCTTATGATGGTGGTTTGATGTCTCTGATTCTATTTTCATTGTCAATAGCTTTTTTTAGTTCAGGGATATTCTTGTTGAAGTTAAAAAACTGGGCACGTGTTCTGTTGATGATTTCAGTACCGATACCCTCGCTTTTACTTGCGTTATTAGTCGTGATGTGGCGCATTGGTGAGGCCACATCGTTTTCAGAACCAGTTTATTTTGTAGGTATTATTGGAAGTATGTTGTTCGGTATCATACCCTCTCTGATCCCAGTTTTTCTTGTCATCTTTTATCTTACACGCCCTTCTGTTAAGCAGTTGTTTATTTAAATCTTCTAGACCACCTTTTAGTTGCTAGGCAAGACCTCGCAATTTAGAAACCTTGTTTTTGATTTCTTTCAAATTTTCTATCTTCCCTATTATTTCATTTTCTTTTATACCTGAATTTTCTAATAATTTCTTAAATAAAATTGGTAAATTCTTTATATGCTCTCTCTTTGCAAGGGTAGGATATACTCCACCATATTCTCTATGTAGCTCTATTTGAGAATTTATAATATTTCCTAATATTCTATATTCAATATCTATACCATCACCTATTGTTTCCAATAGGCAAAGTGCTGTTTCATCACAACTTGTTTCTATGCCTAAGGTGATCATGTGCCTCTATTGTACCAAGCTCGCACCTATTTCCAAAACAAAGTGAGGTGACGAAGTATGATGAATATGATCTTTATCTTACAGCGATATTGTACTTTGTGATAGCTTTGGCGTATAACCTTTCAATATCTTTAGAAGCTAAGGATTGAGAATAAACTTTGACATCATCAATAATGCCATAAAAGGTATAACTGTTACAATTATTAGGGAGAGTCCAATGAGAGCCAACGCACACTGTACTAGACACGGCTACAGAATCACGTTCTGTATCACGCCCCACTTCTCGTCCATCAACATATAATACCGTATTATTATTTGTATTATTATGCGTAAGGGCAATATGATACCACATGTTTGGACTTCTTTTGCCACTCCATAGCGTTTCAGCGAAACCCGGATTGTAATTCCAAGTACCTCCAAAACCCAATCCACCCGTATAGACTATGGAAGGTATGCCGCCCAATGAAACAATCGTCTGCATGGTACCATTACCAAGCTCTGGTTTCACCCATGCCGCTATCGTCCAGTCTAATCCCAGAGATACTGGTTTAGAACTTGTCAAATAATTTGAACCATTAAATAACAAGCCATTTCCTATTATTCCAGGGACAACCGCCGGAGGCCCCGCGCTAGGTATTAAATTGTTATTAGCACCTGTATCGGGAACAAATGCACCTAGGGTTTGTTCATTGAAGTCCCACATGCTTGTAGCCTCAGCTCCGTAGGAATGATACAAATTATCGCTAAATAATATACCACCAGCGATACGTCCTTTCTCGCGCGCGCTATTCAATGATGCAAGAATCATGCTAGATAATGTACTGATAATCGAAATCACTACCAAAAGCTCGATCAAAGTAAATCCGGAATTTTGAGAGTAAAAAAATCTCTGTTTATAATTCACGTTGTCATTTACCATTATTTTAGTAGTTTAGCACAATAAACATATAATTAATATGCTTTATCCACAGCATCTTTCAGATAAATTTAGAATAATCAACTAAGTTCCATTCTAGTGCGCGATACAGGACTTGAACCTGTGACCCTCCCCACGTCAAGGGGATGCTCTACCAACTGAGCTAACCGCGCATAATGTTTAATTATTTAAACAGCAATCCAATTAACATTATCATACCTAGAACTGCTATTATCATTCCGAACCACTTATTTACTGATTTTATATGCTCTGTCTTTATCTTATGACCAAATATATCTGCTATATATGTTAAGAATAGCCACCATAATATAGATCCGAATACTACTCCAGCTACAAGATATATTGCCACAATATCTCTATCAATGCCAATATATAGACCAATCTCTGTGAATAGTCCAAACATAACTATTGTTACTAGAGGATTCGTAATCGTTAGGAATCCAGCAGATAAGAAATATTCTATATATGTTATTGCAGAATCCTTCACCTCTAATCTAGGTTTTACCTTCGATATTATACTAGTTAGACCTAATATAATCAGTATACATCCACCTATTAATCTCAATGCAAATTCTTCTCTTATTATGAAATCATAGATAATCTTCACACTGAATGCACCTATAATAGCGATAAATCCATCCACTACAACAGCACCGAGTCCTGTTATAAGTCCTGCCAATCTATTTCTCGCTATTGTTCTTTGTACAGCTATTATACCTACAGGACCAATAGGTATTGCCATTCCTATTCCTATTGCTATACCAGCTATGAGTGCTAGGGTTTCTTCGAAGATCATGGGTATATTATAGCGTATTTCTAGCTAATTATTTGCGGAAGAGGTGAGATTTGAACTCACGAGGAGCTTGCGCTCCTGCCGCTTTTCGAAAGCGGTGCCTTAAGCCAACTCAGCCACTCTTCCAT
>CAZDRC010000045.1:0-4119 GCA_964507965.1 uncultured Candidatus Saccharibacteria bacterium | reverse complement strand
GACCCTACTCGTAATTCACGAGACATCAGATCTAGAGCGAAATTTATATTATTTATGGAATCCTTCAAAGTATGTGACTTATTATTGAGATCTATTATCTTTAGGAATGCTCCCACAGCTACTAGAGCGACAATCATAAAGATAGCAATAGAAACTATCATTTCTATCAGAGTGAAGCCTTTATTATTATTTTTATTTTTATTAGGGATAATCATTATATTATTTTACTACAGATATCTGTCCAAGATCAGTAATTTTTACTTTTCTTTTCTCATTACTATTGGATCCTGATTGTACTGTTATATCTCCATAAATAAATTTATTACTACCACTATCTTGTATTAGAGCATTGGGATCAGGACGTTTGAATGTAATATCCATAATGCTAATAGGATCTATACATTCTCTAGAATCTTGACCAACACATAAATCAAAAATAAAAAATCTATTTTTTATAGTATATAAAGATATTTTCTCATTATTATCACTATCATAAAGTCCATTATCATCTCTATCTACAAAGAATATCATTTCCTTACTCTTTGCTGTAGTTGATTTATCGAAATGTACACCATAAGCATAATTGAAATTACTAGAATAATTCTGCGTACCATCTGGTGCACTTTTCACATTTAATCCATATGACTGTGCATTACGTAATGTGAGAGCTATATCATAAGCGAGATTAGTAAGTAATATACTCTGATTGAAGCTACCATACTTGGCAATAAGAAATGCTGTCATAAAGGCAAAAATAGCAATAGAAACTGTCATCTCTATTATTGTGAATCCTCTTTTTTTAATATCTCTTCTATTATATAACATGAATATTGAATAATAATACTAGATACATACCGAGTATTAGATATGGGCCGAATGGTATCTCATATCTTGACTTGAATTTCCTGAAGACTATGAACATCCACAATACACTCACTATAGCGCCGATCCAGAAGGCGAGGATTACAGCAGATATTGCAGAGAATATTCCTAGTATCCACCCTATTCCTAATACTAGTTTAGCATCACCTAGCCCCATCCAGCTACCCTTCGAGAATAACCATAATAGGAAGAATGGTAAAGCCATGATAGGTCCAGCGAATATAGATGAGAGAGATGGTAGAATAAAAGTCAATTCTGGAGAGATGAATAATTTTACAAATGCTATAGCAGAGAAAGAATATGACAATGTATCTGGTATGACCTTATGTCTTATATCATATACTGTTATGACTATGAGTATTGATGTGATGAATAGATAGAAGAATGTTAGGAAGCTCGCTTGAAGGGACACTGGTGGGAAATAATAGAAAATAAGCATGAAGAGTATTCCTGAACATATTTCTACTAATGGATATTGCCAAGAAATCCTACTCTTGCAATTCCTACATTTACCAGTCTGTATTAAGAAACTGAATATCGGTACTAATTCATACCAAGAAAGAGTATTATTGCAAGAGAAACACTTTGATCTTCCTCTTACTGTAAGTCCTGTATTGTAGCGGAATATTACTACATTGAGAAAACTACCTATTACTGTACCGAGTATAAAGGAGAAAATTAAGAAAAGTACATTCATTTATATTATTTTCTATTATCTTGGTTGTAAACAATAAGAATATTGTGGAGTGGAACAATCTATATCTGGCTCCATAGTAGAAGAGAAATCTGCAGTAGGTGAATCCACAAGAACATTATTATTATTCTCTAGAACTGCCTTCAGAACATAGTCTAAAGGTTTGGTTTCATTATTTACTCCATAGCTATATGCACTTCCTGGTGTTGGGGCTGTTGGTATTTTACTAATAAATGTTTCCAAAGTAATACCAGATGGACAGCCTTCTGAACCATTTCCATCACTCAACTTTGGCATATTTGTAGTACTATCTACTACTGGATATCTATTACATCTATCGAAAAAGAGCTCTAGAGCTAGATTGATCTGCGCTAGATCTGATACTCTCTTCGCATCTCTTGACTTGGACTTGGCGGTGAAAAGATTGGTCATAACTATCGCTGTGAGTATAGCTATAATAGCTATTACTACTAATAATTCTATGAGTGTGAATGCTTTATTTTTATTTTTCATAATAAATAATTGTGTTGTTTATATATGCTTATTATAACATAAATATATTACATTATTAATTGCAATCCGTATCAGTATCATCTGTCAGAGCATCGGTAATAGAAGTATATGCGACACTAGATGAATCTATGTTTCTCGCTATTCCTTCGCTATCTATACACCAATATGCCCCTACAGTCTTCAATGGTGCGACTATAGCATATGCACCATCCTTCACATTACAATATATATCAATTCCACCATTCAATACTCTTATCTGAGCTAGAGCATTCTGTATAGTTTCATTTGCAAATATTGTATCTGCTGTAGTGAGAACTGAACAGTCTCCACCAGAACCTACAATATCTGTACCAGTAGTATTATAACTATTACCTAGATTACCATATACAATTCCGACTGTTGATCTTATAGCATTGAAATTACTCTTTATAGATACATCTACTGCTTTCTCACGAGCGAGTTGTAGATTGGTAAGTACTACTGATGATAATATACCTATGATTGCAATAACGACTAGGAGTTCTATTAGCGAGAAACCTTTTTCCATGTATTAATTATAACATTAATTTAAATTTAATTAAAAACAAAACCACCCGCTATAAGCTAAAATAGCCTTGAAAAAATATTATTTTATATATGATATATTATAAGGTAATATGAATAATAAAATTACAACAATCTGTATACCAACATGTAATCGTCCTGAGTCTTTACATAATGCTATTGTCGGTATAATAGAAAATTTGAATAAATATAACCGTAATCCACGGATACTGATAGTGGATGATTCTGATAATATTGATAGTGCTAATAAAAGTAAGGAAATCTGTTCTTCATTTGCAAATTCATATTCTGGTAATATTGAATGTATAGATAGGAGAGATAGAGAAGAAATGATAGGAGGATTAGTAGAGAAAAGTGGACTTTCAGAAGAATTGATACGATTCACTGTATGTGGAGATAAAATATCTAAAACGACCTTAGGGTCCGTCCGAAATACCTTTCTATTAAAAACACTTGGAGAAAAAATATTAATAACTGACGATGATGTAATGTATAATTTCTTATCTCCTATAGAAAAAAAAAATCCATTCTTCAGTGTAGAGAATCCTAATAAACATTGGTTTCTTATGGATGAAGAGAAACCATCATCATCTAATTTTATAAGTATTGAAACAGATTTCCTAAGTGAACATGAAAATGTATTAGGTAAAAACGCTTTTGATATATTAGGAAAGAATACTCCTGATTACATTGAACAATCAGAAATAATAGATACTTATATGGGATTCTATGGTGATTCACCAATGGAATCTCATATTCCATTATTATTATTACCAGAAATACAGGAACAGTTAAAAAATATTTCTTTTGATGAATATTCAGCTATGAAGAAAAGAGGAAGGATGATACGTACGTCACCATCCTTAGTTGTTTATCAAGGAATCCTATGTATTTCTATGATTATGGGAATAGATAATCGTGAATTAGTACCACCATTTTTACCTGTAGCTAGGGGGAATGACCTTATATTCGGTGCAACGAGGTGGAAAGCCTTCCCTTCGAAGCTCTCTGCATATATTCCACTTCTTATAGGACATGAGAGACCAAATAAGGAAATACGATCTGTATCATATGATAGTGTACGTGAAATGACGAAAACTAATAGAATTATAACTTCATTTATTGAGGAAATAGATGATGTGGATATAGATCCATACAATAATTTAAATATAATTGGTAATAAATTTATAAATATTGCCAATGAACCAATACAAATATTCCAGCTTCTTATGGAAACTCAATGTCAGAAGATTACAAGAACATCAGCTGAATATATAGATAATATACTTCAGACTACCCCTGGAATTCCTGATTTCTGGGTAAAAGATATGGAAGCAATAATTAATGATTTGAATTCTCCTGATCCTAGAAAATTCATGTACGACATAACAAAAGATTATAGAGAAGATAGAATGATAATTCTCCAAAAATGGATAGGTTTTTTCGGTCAATTATTACAAGGATGG
>CAZDRC010000044.1:0-4303 GCA_964507965.1 uncultured Candidatus Saccharibacteria bacterium | reverse complement strand
ATTATTATTGCAATTACAATACTGTCTCCTTCTTTATTATTTTCTAAAGCTTTCTTTATATCTATATCTTTTTTCAGAATCACATCTTTATATTTATCTAGAGGATGTCCAGAGATATAAAGTCCTAATAATTCTTTTTCCCATGCAAGTTTATCAACCATCTCGGCATTCGGTGTATCGATTAATCTTAATGTAGGTAAAGTAGAAGTATCTGACATCAATCCGAATAGGGAATCTTGATTATCACTTTGTTTGCCTTTTTCTTTATTATATTCGAGAAGTGTTTCTGTATTCCCTAATAATATTCCTCTATCGATATTGAGACTATCCATAGCACCAGATTTAATCAGAGCTTCTAAGCTTTTCTTATTTAGATTTTTATCTTTTACTCTATCTAGGAAATTAGCAAGTGATATATATTTCCCATTTTTCTTTCTTTCGTCGATTATCGCTGTAGCAATACCTTGGCCAAAATTCTTTATTGTTATAAGTCCAAATCTGATTCTATCTGGTTCATTTTCTTTACCCTTAATTACAGTGAATTGGCTGAAGCTCTCATTGATATCTGGTGGAAGTATTGGTATCTTCATACGCTTACATTCACCGATTATTTCTGCTATTTTTTCCACATCTCCTGACTCTGCTGTGAGCACAGAGGACATATATATAGCAGGGAAATTGGCTTTCATATAAGAGGTCTGATAAGCGACTCTACCATAACTAGCTGCGTGAGAATTATGCACTATGATATCATTTGCAATGAAATTATGATCTGGCGGTACTGTCAAATCATATGTCATCTCTTTACCAATCTTTTTTATAGATACTATTTCATCCCAATATACATCTGAATTAGCTAAGAATATCAATTCTTCTGATTTCAATTCTTGTCCGATCTTTCTTATAATTTCTCTTTGGAAACCTATCTTTTTTTTATCAAAATAGAATAATCTTTCAGAAATCCTTAGTTTCTGAGATAATTCTGATACTGAAATATCTCTATTTTTCATTATCTTCCTTATTTCATGTAATATTTCAGCAGGAATGATATCTTTTGTGCCTCTTGCTGGACTCTCTTTCAAATGATTAGTTTTCTTAATTAGTATTATTAGATTTTTTTTCTTTTTTCCAATTAAATATTTACCAATCATTCTACTAAATTTTATTAAATTATCTCTACCAGATATGACAATCGTATATCCTATTTTATAATTATTCCTATATTTAAATTTTTTATTATGAATATTAGAAATAATACCTAAACGAAGTAAAAGATGTTGAGTATCATAAGCTAGCTTATTAGAACTCGTTGCATAATATACTTGTTCATTATCTATACTTATACAGCCATCTCCTTGCCACATCTTTCCCAATAGAATTCCTAATGATTCATTATTATACTTGAATGTTATTTTTGGAATGAATTTTTCTGTAGCCTTCTTATAGAAAAGACCTTCTTCTTTAATCCATTCCATAATCTCATTTCCTTTTTTCTGGTCTCTCTGACCACAATATACAGCTATTGCACTCTTACTCTTATCTATTGTAAATTTTGCATTTTTAAAATATTTAGCATATTTTATAAAATCTCTAATTTCATCCTTTTGCGAGGAATAGAAATATATTCCATGTGGATGACATAGATTTCCTTCTGATAGAAGATATCCGAGAGTAGCTGCTCTTTCTCTTTCCGAAATTTTCCCCTCGACTTTCTCTAGAGTACGTGGAATAGCAATCCTCTGACCTTTCATAAGTTCTTTCAGATTCTTCCAACCATTAAATGTTAGAAATGGGTGATTATCAGTCGCTTTTATTGTTTTACCTAATCTAGTTTTCAATTCGAATACTTCTTTAATACCATTTTCTACAACAGCTTCTATTTCATTTCCTGATAAAGACATATTAGTTGATAGAGAAAGTACTTTCGGTTTCAGATTTTTCTCATAGATTTCTCTGATAGTCAAGATTTCTCCAGTATTCGAATCAATAATACTGGTATCACCAATTAGACATTTATTGAATCCATACGCAGCAAATGGCTCTATGAGTTTCCAGAGTTGATCTGCTTTCTTCTTTGTCATTCCATATTTCTTACCATTGGTCATAAATCCAGTGAGGAGTTTCTCCTTCTGTTCCTGCATTTCTTTCGGAATCTTCTTACCCATAGCTTTGCGGAGTTTATCTGCCTCTAGCCAGGAGTATCCAGCGAGCTTGATAGCTATCATCATGACATCATCTTGATATGTTATAACTCCATAGGATAGATCCAATATATCTTTCATTCTCGGATCTAGAAATTCTATTTTCTTCGCATCATGTTTTCTTTCTATATATGTCGGTATCATCTCTAGTGGACCTGGACGATATAGGGCTACCATGGCATTGATATCATGTATTGTTGTAGGTTTGAGCTCTACTAGGAATTTCGTCATACCACTACCATTGAGCTGGAAAAGTCCAGTAGTTTCTCCAAGGGCAAGCATTGCGAAAGTTCTTTTATCTTCTAATGGCACATTCTCTATATCTACTACTTTATTTTCTATTTTCTTCACTCTCTCTACTGCATCTGCGAGTATAGAGAGATTTCTTATTCCGAGAAAATCAAATTTCAGAAGTCCTACTCCATCTTCACCCACAGCATGCATATCATATTGAGTTATTATTTTATTATCTCCTTTTGTATCATATTGTAGAGGTACATGTTCTGTCAGAGTATCTGGGGATATTACGACTCCAGCAGCATGCACAGAGATATGGCGAGCACAACCTTCTATTTTCTTTGCCATATCTATTATCCTTTTTACATCTATTTCTTTATCATATATTTCTTTCAATTCAGAGACTTCCTTCAATGCCCTATCTATTGTCATAGGGAAGCCCTGTGCTCCCATGGGTATCAGCTTCGATATCCTATCTCCTACTTCATATGGATAATTCATAGCACGCGCTATATCTCGTACTGAGCCACGCGCCATCATAGTACCGAATGTACCTATCTGTGCTACTTTATCATGGCCGTATTTCTTTCTTGTATATTCTATTACTTCATCACGTCTATTATCAGCGAAGTCCATATCTATATCTGGTGCAGAGGGTCTCTCTGGATTGAGAAATCTCTCGAAGGGAAGTTTATACTCTAATGGATCGACATTGGTAATACCTGTAAGATATGTAGCAAGAGATCCTGCCACAGATCCTCTAATATTAGTGAGTATTCCATTCTTATGTGCATAATCTAATAGATCATATACTACAAGAAAATATTGTGCATAGCCTTTATCCTTTATCACTTTGAGCTCATATTCTATACGCTTTACGACTTCATCTGTTTTTTCCATTTTCCTTTTCTCTATTCCCTCATATACCAGTCTTCTGAATTCATCATCATAGGAAAGCCCATTCTCTACTATGAAATTGGGGAAATACCATTTACCTAAAGTGATTTCGAGATTGCAGGCATCAACTATTTTCCTAGTATTATTCAATGCTTCCGGAATATCTTTGAAAATTTCCTCTGCTTTCTCTGTAGAGATGAAAGAAAGATCTTCCTCATCATTACTTGTATGTCTATCACTCATATCACCAGAAGTATTCACAAGCATGAGTGTATCTCTAGCTTCCCTATCTTCTGGTCCTATATAATAAATATTATGACAAGCTACTAGTTCTGTATCTGTTTCCTTTGCAATATCTATAAGTTCTTGTGTATGATTAGTGATCTCTAAGAAGAAATTTTCCTTTCCATAAATCTCTTTATAATAATTAATCAATTCTTTTGCCTTATCTATATTCTTTGCTCTTATAGCTTCTGCTATCTCGCCAGAGAAAGAAGGTGATATACAGATCAAATCATTTCTATATTTCTCTATAAGTTCACGATCTATGCGTGGTTTATAATAGAATCCTTCTAAATAAGAAAATGTAACTAATTTTATTAAATTTTTATAACCTTCATAATTCTTTGCGAGTAGAACTAGTCTCTTACGACGATTATCTATTCCTGCTTGCATATCTTTCCTATTTCTCAGAGCGACATAGAAGTCTACACCAAGAATTGGCTTTATACCTTTCTTCTTGCAAGTCTTATAGAATTCTATTGCACCATATAGATTCCCTGCATCGGTAAGTGCTAGAGCTTCCATATCATTCTTCTTAGCTTCCTTCACCAGATCATCTATCTTGGGTAAAGCAGATAGTAAGGAATAATGACTGTGTGTATGTAGATGGGTGAATCGGGACATGTGGGTATTATAGCAAAAATTCACAAATCCAGTTTAATTCATGATTTATCAACATTTTATCC
>CAZDRC010000043.1:0-4423 GCA_964507965.1 uncultured Candidatus Saccharibacteria bacterium | reverse complement strand
GTACAATTAGGATTCGAATCCAAGCTTCTCAGTCTCTCTGTAGTAGAGAGTCTAAGACAGGTAAAGATACCTTTATGTCTATCTCTTGCTAAAGATCGCCTAGGTGCACAAGTATCAATAGTAGAGAAAAATCATATTCCATATGCCATCATTATGGGTAAGAAAGAGGCAATAGAGAAAAGTGTAATTGTAAGGAATCAAGATACACATGCCCAGGATATTGTGGATCTCACAGATCTACCGAAGTATATGAAAAAGCTTGAAACGAAATAGTATCTATGCTAATATCCCCTATATGATAAATGTAGAAGTAAAGAAGCACGGCACAGAGAATAGCCTAGGAATACTCCGCCGTTTTACGAAGAAAGTCCAGGGATCTGGAGTTCTTCCACGTGTAAGAAGCAAGAGATACAATGAGCGTTCACTCTCACCTTATAAGACAAAGATGAAAACTCTGAAATCATTGAAGAGAAAATTAGAAATACAGGAATTAATAAAAATGGGTAAAATGCCAGAGAAAACTTCTCGTTATTCCAGATAAATTCCATTTCCTCTGAAATGCATTCTGTAGAATCTATAAAAGATGAAATATTGGGAAAGGATTATAATCTTTCCTTTGCTTTTGTCGGTCCTAAAGAAATAAGAAGACTAAATAAAATATATAGGAATATAAATAAACCAACTGATATACTTTCCTTCCCTTTAGACAAGAAAGAAGGTGAAATTTATATTTGTAAAAGCGAAGCGAGGAAAGAAGCAAAGAAATTCGATAGAAAATATGAAAATTTTATAGACTTCCTAGTTATACACGGTATGGTGCATTTGAAAGGATACGATCATAGTAGTACAATGGAGCGTATAGAATCAAAATTCAGAAAGAAGTTTGGTATCTAGAATGCTCCAATATGTCACGATCAATAATAACTGGTATAGATATCGGCACATACCACGTGAAGGTGGTTATTGCTCATGGGAGCGAAGTCGGTGAAAGAGGATTCCCGAAGATATTGGCTACAGGTATCGCAGACTCTAGAGGATTACGACATGGATATGTAATCAATCCTCATGATATAGCACAGAGTATAAGAAAAGCCATGAACGAAGCCGAGAAGAAAGCGAATGTGAAAGTGAGGAAAGCCTTCGTCGCTGTCGGCGGTATAGGACTCGGTAGTATGGTATATAGTAGCTCTATTATTATTTCTAAAGCAGATCTAGAGATTACTAATCTAGATATAAAGAAAGTCCAAGAACAATGTGAAAAAGATATTCCGAATAATGCAATTCTCAATAGGAAAATAATAAATAGCGTTCCATTGCAATACAAGATAGATGGGAAAGTTATATTAGGAAAACCAGAAGGAATGAAGGGGAGCAAATTCGAAGTGAAGACTCTATATATAACATGTCTAGAACATCATCTGAATGATATTATTCAATCAGTAGAAGAAGCAGGAATATCTGTAGAAGATATAGTAGCCTCACCTATTGCCGCTAGTCTAGTAACACTCACCAAGGCACAGAAGATCGCTGGTTGTGTACTCGCTAATATTGGAGCAGAGACAGTAGCGATAGCCGTATTCGAAAATAATATGCCAGTGTCTCTAGAAATATTCCCTATTGGTTCCACAGATATTACGAATGATATTGCTCTCGGGCTCAAGGTACCATTAGAAGAAGCAGAGCAAATAAAGATCGGCGCAATAACAGGTAGCTCCTTCCCAAGGAAAAAATTAGAGGAAATTATTTCTGCGAGATTATCTGATATATTCGAATTAATAGAAGCACATTTGAAAAAAATAGGGAGGAATGGTCTTCTCCCTGCTGGTATTATAATAACAGGCGGAGGATCTGGACTTTCTAATATCGATGAGATGGCCAAGGCATATCTCCGTCTTCCTTCTAGGATCGGTGGACTCGGTATAAAGAGTAGTGAGAAACAGAATTGGAAAGACTCAACATGGGCAGTCGCTTATGGATTATGTATACTCGGTACTCATTCTGAAGAAGATGAAAGTATAGATACTAGCGCTCAATTCCTGTCTAAAATGTGGAGAAGTATAGTCTCTTCTATAAAACAATTTCTACCATAATTATATAGAAAGTTGAAGTTGCATGCTAAATCTAGGGTGGTATGATGTAGATACTATCCCTTTTTAATTCATTATTCATGCCAAACATTACACCAGATATAGAAGCATTCGCTCGCATAAAAGTCATCGGAGTCGGAGGTTCAGGAAAAAACGCTGTGAACCATATGATCAATTCCAAAGTTAAGGGTGTTGATTTCATAACAATAAACACTGATTCCCAAGAACTACATCATAGCTCTGCTAAGAAACGCATTCATATAGGGAAGAATCTCACTCGAGGTCTCGGTACTGGTATGAATCCAGAGATGGGTAAGAGAGCTGTAGAAGAAAGTAAAGAAGATGTACAAGAAGCCATAAAGGGGGCAGATATGGTATTCGTCGCCTGTGGTCTCGGTGGTGGTACAGGTAGTGGAGCTAGTCCGATGGTAGCGAGAACAGCAAAGGAGCTCGGTGCACTCACTGTGGGTGTAGTTACGAAGCCCTTCTTCTTCGAAGGTCAACAGAGATCTAAAGTCGCAGAATTAGCATTAGAGGAATTGAAAAAAGAAGTAGATGCAATTATAGTAATACCGAATGACCGACTACTCTCTACAATAGATAAGAGCACAACAGTAAAGAATGCCTTTGCAATATGTGATGAGATACTCCGCCAAGCAGTAGAGGGTATATCTGATCTTATTACTACTCCTGGAATTATCAATATTGACTTCGCTGATATACGTACTGTTATGGAGAATGCAGGCTCTGCACTCATGGGTATCGGTTCTGCATCTGGTGAGAATCGCGCAATAGAAGCAGCAAAGCTCGCTATCAATTCCCCACTTCTCGATATTTCTATACACGGTGCAAAGGGTGTACTATTCTCTATTGCTGGTGGTGAAGATCTCACAATGTTCGAGATACAAGACGCCGCAAAGATTATTACAGAATCAATTGATCCACAGGCCAAGGTCATATTCGGTACAGTAAGAGATGAGAAATTGAAGAAGAATGAAGTGAAGATCACAGTTATCGCTGCAGGATTCCTGAGTGGTGCAAAAGATGGTGATGGTAGCACCCCTATTGCAAGACAAGAAAATATTTCTAAAGAAATAGATACGATAGCAAAGGATGATAAGAAAGGTAAAATTTATAATAATATTTCTATTCCTGTTAAAGAAAAGATAACTGAGGAAAAGAAAGAGATAAAGGAAGACGACGATGATGATGATTGGGGTGCTGTACCAGCCTTCTTGAGAAGGTCAAAGCTAAAATAGATTTTCTATATTCTAACTATATGCTAAAATGGATATCATTATGATATACGATCTTATAATACTCGGAGGCGGGCCTGCTGGGGTATCTGCAGGGGTCTACGCTGCCCGTAAGGAGCTCAAAACCCTATTTATAACCAAAGACTGGAATAGCCAGAGTACTGTCTCCACAGGCATAGAGAATTGGATAGGTACAGTAAAGATTTCTGGATTAGATTTCGCTAAGAGTCTAGAGGCACATCTACGTGCATATGCTGGGGATTCTCTAGATATTCATACAGGTGAAGGTTGTGAAAAAATAGAAAAGAGAGGTAATAATTTCGAAGTTATTACTTCTAAAGGTAAATATGAAAGCAAAGCTATACTCATCACTACAGGAAGCTTCAGAAGGAAATTGGAAATAGAAGGTGCAGATATATTCGAAAATAAAGGACTCACATATTGTGCTTCATGCGATGGACCACTCTTCTCTGATCAGGATGTGGTGGTTGTCGGTGGTGGTAATGCTGCCTTCGAGAGTGCAGCGCAACTCCTAGCATATTGCAAAAGTGTAACTCTAGTGAATCGTAGTGAGAAATTCCGCGCTGATCCCATCACTATAGATGCGGTATCGAAGAATCCCCATTTCAAAATAATAAAAAATGCAATACCGAAGGAGGTGAAGGGTAAGGATTTCATAACATCATTTGTCTATACAGATTCACAAACCAATAAAGATATTGAATTATCAGTAACTGGGATTTTCGTAGAGATTGGTTCCCTTCCTACAACATCATTCGTAAAGGATATTGTTGAATTGGATCAATGGAATCATATTATTGTAAATCCTAAGAATCAGAGAGCTTCTGTAGATGGTATATGGGCCGCTGGAGATTGTACTGATGGGCTTTATCATCAGAATAATATTGCTGCTGGTGATGGTGTGAAGGCATTAGAAGATATTTATCTATTTTTGAAAGCAAGATAAAGAAAATTGACCGCACAATTTTCTATTTACACCTACCCCATAGACCTAGTTTATTTTTCTTTGCTTTTTCTTCTATTTCTTTAAACTCCTTCTGATATTTGTATTCTTCTTTA
>CAZDRC010000042.1:0-4454 GCA_964507965.1 uncultured Candidatus Saccharibacteria bacterium | reverse complement strand
TAGGTGGTAATTTAGGATAAAGAGGGAAATATCTCTGCTATTTTCTCTAATGTCTCTTGTAGTTGATTATCAAAAAGTAGGTAATCATGTAATTTTGCAATAGAAACCCATTTATATGCCCTGACCTCGCGTGTTTGAATTTTTATTTCAGTATCACTGCCCAAGAAACGAAACCCAAAATAATTACGTTCGGAACCCTTGTATTCCTTACCATCATAGGCTAGTTTGATTTCCTTAAATATAATCCTTAATGGTAGATCGCTTTTGCCAATCAACTGAAGGGATTTTTTTTCTATCCCGATTTCTTCTTGTATTTCCCTATAAACAGCACCTTCTAAACTCTCTCCTTCTTCTATACCACCGCCGGGAACGGAAAAGTATCCATCTTTAAATGAAACTAAATTGACTAAAAGAAACTCTTGATTTCTATTTATGATGAGCGCTGAAACTCCTTTTCTATACAACATGTTTGATTTATAAATATTTTACTTACTAAAAGTGTCTACCAATGTGGAAATTGCTTTTTTCCGCATTCTCACTGGTATATACCTAAAAAATAGATCGGGGTCTATTAACTCCACTTCCAAAATTTCGTAATCTCTGGTGTTTTCTAAAAAATCAACTCTACATATATTTGGCAAAGTCCCAAATTTTTTCAAGAAAAATTCTTCTAATATCGAGACTGTTTTTATTATGGAACTTGATATAGAGGCTAAATTTAAATATCCTGTATCTTTTTTGCTGCCCAAGACCCCTGGAAATCTAGTCACACCATAGATAGGTTTACCATTATTAATAATAACCGATATCTCTCCTTTGACAATAGAAGGTCGAAAAGGCTGTATTATAAAATCAAGATGTTTATTCAATCGTAAAGAATCTACGACCTTTTCATTCTCTTGGTTTGCATTATAAACATATGTCAAATATCCACTTTCAGATATAGAGGGCTTAATCACAAGCTTTTTTACATTGAAATTTCTGCTCGCTTTAGAAATCGCATTTCTAATGTCTAAAGCCGTTTGAGCTTGCTTTATGTCTAAATGATATGTGGGAATAACGTTGATATCCTTTATTTCATTTAGATACTTATATTTATGAATGTTCCATCGAATAAAGTCATAGTCATTTATTAACTTGACTCTCTTTTTTTTGATTGTAGATATTTGTAAAAGAAACTCCTTGTAATTTAAATGGTATCCCCAAATACTTTTTAAAATTACTACATCATATGGCTTCGAATTCTTTACGATATCTTTTAGTGTGACAATTTCTGAAGGAATTCCCTTAGAAATAAATGCATCACGTATATAAATATCCTCCTGTATTTTTCCAAGGTGATTTTCTGAAGAGGCAATATATATTTTCATATTAATGATTCTAATGACAGTTTAAATCTTAGGAAACTTCTCAGTAAATCTTTATATTCCAAAGCGGTAGTTACTCTTACAATAAGCTGGCTTCGATCGGTCCAGCAAAATGCCTTGCCAGTCAAAACTTTTATATTTCCTGATGTATACAAGAACTTCAACAAAGTCCTATCATCAATCACTCTAAATCCTTTGTACGATTTTCCAATTAGCTTGCTTAAATTCAAGAGTACAAAAAAACCTGACTCTGGCTCAAGTACCAAATCAACATTTTTAATTCCATTCATAGACTCAATAATATCAGTATTAAGATTATTATCTACAAGAATATTATGGAGCAATGCTTTTTCTTCTTTTTCGAGCTTATCAACCCCCACAATGATGGATTTAACAAAAATATACCGTTCATAATAGTTTTTAGTAATTGAAGAAAAATATTTCTCTTTTTCATTTTCTCTATTTTCTTCCGGGGAAAAAACTGCACTCATAGCAGATGACTGGATAATGGATAAGGAATCTGATACCTGAAATATCTTATCTCTTACTAAAGAACTAACTACTTCGCTGGAAATAACCATGCCTGATCTTATGCCTGCGAGCCCAAAAGATTTAGAAAGAGTGTATAGAGTTATGGTATTTTCGAAATGATCATCTAGGCTACAGACAGGT
The DNA here is from genome assembly GCA_964507965.1 of uncultured Candidatus Saccharibacteria bacterium. GTDB lineage: Bacteria > Patescibacteriota > Minisyncoccia > Phycocordibacterales > PALSA-1337 > CAIOGI01. Next base: position 2,415 of record CAZDRC010000042.1, on the reverse strand, counting down.
AGCGCAGGACAGCTCCTGTTATATTCTAATCCGGCGTATGCTAAATCATCGATTACAAATACACCGGCCTCTTTGCAAATATTAGAAATTTCTAATAACAGTTGTTTATCCTTATGGCTATACACAACCCCTGTAGGATTATGTGGATTTAAGTTAACAAAGGCCGAAACTCTTGGGGGTATATCAGATCGTCTAAAAATATATTTTCCACGATTTATATCATAGTCTTGTTTAAGTTCATTGTTTATTTCATATATCAGATGCTTTAGCTTTTTTGTATTAACTTTCCAATCATCAAGACTTGTTAAACGCAGCAACCTAACCCTACCACCGACTCGTTCGGGTATAAATGAAAAAAGCCCATAATTAGGAGCTGTCATTAACACTACATCACCATAGTCTAGAATTGCTTCCATTACTAGCGTAAATGCTTGAGTGCTCGAATGCGTGAAAATAATATTATTCTCATTAATTTTTAAAGAATAAGAACTTTTAAAGTAACTTATAATAGATGCTTTGTCAGTACTGTCGCCCGCGGCTAATGGATAGTCAGAAAGTATTCTATCCTCTAAGGAGTGTCTTATATTTTCAATACATCTACAAAAAGGTTTGAAACGGGCCGGGCTCCCACCCCCCAACCTCACTTTTTCAACTGTGGGACTTTTAAAACCTTTTATAAGTAAATTTGAAGAAAGACTATAATCCTCATAAGCTCCTGCTGCTTCCTGAATTTCAGAAGAACTCCAAGAACCCCAAAGAGCGTTTCCTAAATGTGGTAATCCACCGTAAAAAAATCTATTAACTTGGTTCGATGGATACATGCGCACCACAGATCTTATAGATTTTGGAAGGTATTTATTCCTTATGATTTTTTGCTTATCGTTTTGCATTAAATAATATTTTCGGTCAACAGTCAACCGTTTAATTATTTCAAGCTTATCATTTAAAAAACTAAAAATCAATCTATTCCCCTCCTTCCAATTCTATAAAATGTTAGACTATACTACATTGATAGATATTGAATCGTTATATTTATAGTATTTATAATAATTATGAAAAAAATTATATACATCATACCAGGATGGAAAGAAACATGTAAACGTAAACCATATCAACTCTTAGCAGGAATTGCTGAAAAAAATGGTTATGAAGTAGTATTTAAAAATGTAGATTGGAATAAAGAACTATCATTGCAGATTTTCCCTGTACCTATGAATGCTGTGATTTTTGGCTTTTCATTAGGAGCGGTTCTAGCATGGTTAGTAGCACAGAATTATAAATGTAAAAATATAATCCTAGCCTCTATGACACCTTATTACTACTGGAAGGATAAAAAAATGAAAAAAGAAATGATAAATATTACTGGTTCAAATTTCGTAAACGATATTATTAAAAATATTAATCCAATACATCAAGCAAATAAACAAACAATAATATATGGTGATCTCGAAGAAGAATCAGGAGATATTATTGTACCTAATACCAGACATGAATTAAATGTAAATTATATTAATGAGATTAATAAAATACTTTGAAAAAGATTGCAATGAAAAATAAATTGATTATTTAATTAAAATTATTCCCCTCCTTCCAATTCTACGAAGAAGGTAGAGCCCTTCCCTTCTCCTTCTGATTCTGCCCAAATCTTTCCCTTATGGGCAGAGACGATCTCCTTCGCAACGAAGAGTCCTAGACCTGTGCCATGTATATTCTTCTTATTTGCATTATCTGCACGAGAGAATTTCGCAAATAGTTTCGGTATTACTTCTGGGGCGATACCTATACCATTATCTTTTATTGATAATAATATATTCATATCATTTGTTTTCTCTAATTTTACCACTACATTCCCTATTGGTGTATATTTCACAGAGTTATCTATAATATTCGCGATAATCTGCTTGAATTTATCCTTATCTGCTCGGAACACGAATTTCTTATTCCTATCGACAATAAATGAAAGTGTTGTTTTACTCTTCTCTATATTTGGTTTCAATTCTGCTATAACATTATCGATAAGCTCAGTCAAATTAACATTCTCGAATGTATATTTCATCGCACCTAATTCTATTCTAGAAATATTAAGATAATCATCCACTATATGTGTGAGTGTATCTGATGAATCGTAGATACGAGAAATTGCACTTCTAATTTCTTGCGATAATGCACCTAGATCGCCTTCTAATATTAGAGAAGCATAACCTTTCATAGCTGTGAGTGGAGCCCGGAGCTGATGTGTCGCGAAAGAAACGAATTCACTTTTCTGCTTATCAAGATCCTTCAATTTATCATTGGCTTTCTGAAGATCTACAGCAAGCTTCTCAATATTCTCCCTCTGAGCGACTTCCTTTATGACGCTCTTAATCAACAATATACCGAAAATAATTAGCAGGATAAGGAGGGAGGAGTTGATGA
>CAZDRC010000041.1:2362-4662 GCA_964507965.1 uncultured Candidatus Saccharibacteria bacterium | reverse complement strand
CTAGAAAGCTTCCGAGGAGAATTGGAAGAATATCTAGCTGGAGTAGAGAAGAGACTGCGTAGAAGTACACAGTCAGTATATACTGTAAGATTCAATCCATTTCAAGGAGTGGGTAATGGTGGCAATCAGAGCTTCGCTACTGCATTCATAAATGAGAATGGAGATGGAGTGATAATATCTAGTCTGTATTCACGGGAACATGTCAGTATATTCTCTAAACCAATAAAAAAGGGAGGTTCTGAATATGAATTATCAGAAGAAGAGAAGAAAGCGATAAAGGAAGCAATAGAAAGTACTAGGTAAAATAAAGTCAGAAATAGCTAAGGTCTAGCCAAAAGGCCTTTTTTCTGATACAGTGCTAATCAATATGGAAAAGAAATCTCACAATGAGAATATGGTAGGAAGACCACCTGTAATAGTAGTTATGGGCCATATTGATCATGGGAAAAGTACACTTCTAGATTATATAAGAAAGTCAAAGATAGTAGAAGGTGAAGCAGGTGGTATAACACAGCACCTTGGAGCTTATGAATTCATACATACGAATTCAGAAGGTAGAGCAAGCTCAATGACTTTCCTAGATACTCCTGGACATGAAGCCTTCTGCTCTATACGTGAGCGTGGAGCTTCTGCTGCGGATATAGCAATACTCGTAGTCTCTGCAGAAGATGGAGTGAAGCCACAGACTGTAGAAGCTCTGAAATGTATAAGGAAGGAAAAGATCCCCTTCATCGTAGCAATAAATAAAATAGATAAGCCAGAAGCAAATATAGATATTACGAAACAAAGTCTAGCAGAAAACGAAATATATGTAGAAGGTTATGGTGGAGATATACCTGTAGTACCAATATCTGCATTGAATGGTGAAGGAATACCAGAATTATTAGATATGATTATGCTCATAGCAGATATGGAAGATAAGAAAGCGAATAGGAATATAGAAGCAACAGGAATAATAGCAGAAGCTACTCTAGATAATAGGAAAGGTATAAGTTCAACAATACTCATAAAGGATGGCACATTGGAGAATGGTATGTATATAGTATCTCATGATGCATATTCACCAATAAGGATCATGGAGGATTGTCATGGCAAATCCATAAAGACCGCTAGCTTCTCTAGTCCAGTCAGAATAATAGGATGGAATAAAATCCCTACAGTTGGTGCAGATTTCGTATCTCTCAATGATAAGAAGGAAGCAGAGCTACTAGCTTCACAATACAGACCAGAAATAAATACTGATAGTATAGATAATATAAATGATAAAAGCATAGTAATAATTCCTCTTATAATAAAAGCTGATACGACAGGGAGTCTAGATGGTATCAAGCATGAATTGAAGAAAATAGAAAACGATAAAGTGAAAATAAGAATAGTGGGAGAAGGGATAGGAAATATAAATGAGAGTGATGTGAAGAATGCCCAGAGTAATAATAAAATAATTCTTATTTCATTTAATGCGAAACCAGATGCAAAGGCCAAGAGTATATTGGAAAGAGAGACAATACAGATGCAGAGTTTCAATATTATCTACAATCTTACAGAATATATAAAGGAATTAGTAAATCAGAATATTCCAAAAGAATATATAGATGAAGTAAGTGGTACAGCGAAGATATTAATGGTCTTCAGCAAGAATAAGGACAAGCAGATATTAGGAGGTAAGGTAGAGAAGGGTTCACTGCTTGTCGGATCTCCAGTGAAGATATTGCGTAGAGAGACTGAAATAGGTATAGGCAGAATAAAGGAATTGCAACAGCAGAAGATTAAAGCAAGTGAAGTCAATGAAGGATATGAATTCGGTACTCTTATAGAGTCGAAAATAGAAATAGCAAAAGGAGATAGAATACAGTGCTTCAAAACAATAGAAAAAATAGCAATATAATATATGTCACAGAGAGATGAGATATTGAAGGAATTAATAAAGAAAATTGCAGGAGAATTCGTACAGAAGGAAAGCAATTATACTTCTCTTATAACTATCACTGATGTATCTCTAGCAGAGCGTGGGAAGCGTTCTTCTATTTTCTTCACAGTTCTACCAGAGGAGAAGGAGGAAGCAGTATTAGATTTCTTGAAAAGAAAGAGGAGTGATTTCCGAGAATACTTCAAGACCAAGGCGAGGATGAGAGCTCTTCCCTATTTCGACTTCAATATTGATAAGGGGGAGAAGAATCGTCAACACATAGACGAAATCTCAAGAAATATGTAGAATGGTGTTAGTGGCGTAGTGGCGAAGTTGGTCAACGCGACAGTCTGCAAAACTGTTATGCGCCGGTTCGATCCCGGCCTACGCCTCC
>CAZDRC010000041.1:0-2262 GCA_964507965.1 uncultured Candidatus Saccharibacteria bacterium | reverse complement strand
GCCCATCTTTGGTATAAATCTCCGGCGAGAGGATTGTAGAAGCTAAAGCATCTGACTGTGGCTCCATTTCTTACTATAGCCTCAGCCATTTTGGCGATGGGGCCTATGCAGGTGGTATTTTCGTAGCTAGAATTTATACCAAAGTAATTACCATTATCGGAGTATAAAAGTTCCATCTGGGGACCCATGTTCTTGAGATTAGACTTAATCGCGGTGTCTTTGGCTTTGCTTCTGGCGACATTGAGGGACGCTAGAACAATCGAAGACAGAGTAGCCATAATTGAAACTACAACAAGAATTTCAATTAATGTGAAACTTTTTTTATTTTCTATAGTAAAGTTAAATTTCATATGAATATTATACTCCAATTATATCCCCTATTTTATTTCCTAAGATTAGAGAAACCTGATTTCCTATTGAGAGTTTCCATATCTTTCTGTAAATTTGTAAATTCATTATGTAGAGATGTTCTATGTGATACTAGCAGGCCCTTCTTGCTTTCTAATTCTTTCATTTCTTTATCTACTCTATCGAATAGATCTTTGGCATGTTTATGCTCCATTTCTTTACTACGTATCTTGCCTTCGAGAATCTTTATTTCTCTTTCCTCTTCTTCTATTGTCTGCTTCAATCTCTGGAATTGTTGTATGGAATTTACATCTTGCATATATACATGATAGCATATTAGTGTCAGTAGTAAATATGCCCGGGTGGCGAAATTGGAAAGACGCAACAGACTTAAAATTTGTCGATCGTAAGATCATGTGGGTTCGACTCCCACCCCGGGCACTGAAATATTTAGACATAAGAATCAATCTTTTACTAGTTACTTTTTTTATTAGATTTGCTACAGTATTGATACCATCGCCGTTAGGCGTCAACAGATCTCGCAAGGGATCTGTAAATTTATATAACAATGTACACAAAAGATTTTGATAGCTGGAATGAGATGCAAAAACATCTTAATTCTGATGATATGCATGTTAATATCCGAGCTGGAGAAATCCGCTGGGTCGCTTTTGGTGTGAATATCGGAAGTGAAATTGATGGAAAAGGTAAATCATTTACGCGTCCAGCTCTGATTCTTCATGTTATTGGATCAAATTTAGTACTAATTGTTCCACTTTCAACTAAAGTTAAAGAAGTGGTGGGTTATATACCTTTTGAATTTCAAGGAAAAAATGTTTCTTTATGTATACATCAATCTCGGACAATTTCTCAAAAAAGAGTACTGTCCCGTAAAGGTCGTATTTCTGAGAATAAACTTAGTGAAATCAAAGAACAATTTAAAAAATTCTTTACTTTATAAAAATTGCTAATTCTCATATTTTCTGTTATATTTTTTCATAAGCGCCCATAGCTCAGTTGGTAGAGCAGATCCCTCTTAAGGATAAGGTCGTAGGTTCGACCCCTACTGGGCGCACCATGCCGAGGTGGCGAAATTGGCAGACGCACTTGCCTTAGGAGCAAGCGGGGTAACCCATGGAGGTTCAAGTCCTCTCCTCGGCACAGCTTGACAAAACCGTGTTTTCATGTATAATTATATATAGATAACTGAGGTATGAAAGAACCTCGAAAATTTAATGAAACCTTAGCCGGATGGCTAGGGTAAGAAAACTCAACAAAACCCGCCAAAAGCGGGAGGAAGGAAGAGTAGATGAATGCAAAACTTAAAAAAAACACCTTAACTGTTGGTCCTGTAGAGGAGAACAGTCAGGTAGTCGCCATCCTTCGAGTTGACGACAAACAGGTCGGGTCCATACGCCCCCCTGTTACCCTCACAGGCGCCGTGACTGAAGTCGATCTGAGTGGAATCACGCTCGACGACAATTCGTCTCTCAACCCCGATCAGGAATATGGTGTGGAAGTCCATGTCATAGCTGAGACCACTGGGGAAAACGGCTCAGTCTGGAGTGGGAAGTGGAAGCTCCATACGGAGCCGGCAATTGAACTCCTACCACAAGGCGAGTACGATCGGATTCTGAAATGGATCAAGGTGATCGAGAATGGGTTCAACCCAAACTCATCAGTCAAGACCCTCAAGGAATCCGACATTGCGACTGACAACGCGGAGGCAGAGATTGTTGAACTCAAGGTGAAATATCCTGAGGACAACAAGGTGAATGAGTTGGTTGAAATGGTCAAGGAAATCAATGATCAACTTGACAAAATCAATCTGACCCGTACACAATTGGCGGCGAAGGCCGCAGCCGATGCGAAGGCCGCAGCCGATGCGAAGGCCGCAGCCGATGCGAAGGCCGC
>CAZDRC010000040.1:0-4875 GCA_964507965.1 uncultured Candidatus Saccharibacteria bacterium | reverse complement strand
TCGGTTTTATCTCATCTACTAATCCATATGCGCCAGTGAGTCGCCAGACTTCCTTACCTCTCACTATAGAAACATTGGTAAATGAGAAATCCTGAATATGATAACGTAGCTTGGACTGGGCGAGTCTTATACCCTGTGCTGTAGCACTGATCATGCCAAAATCAGATGTGAAAAGTAAAAGGAATTTACCACTTTCACCATGAGGGGAGCTATGTACTATGAAGGCTTTAGTTGTGTAGATATGGTGAGACATTGCCAGGAATAAATACGATATCAGATAATCCTGTGGTTTTCATAATTATATCTTTATGTTTCTTTAGAATTATAGAATCAGAATATTCCTCACCTACCTCTAGTGCCACTCTATCTTTGATAGTCATACCTTTTTCTTTTCTCATATCTTGTATAGAACGAATAAGCTCACGTACTGTTCCCTCTTCTTTCAATTTCTCATCTATAAATAAATCCAATATTATATCTTCTGTCAAAGCAGGATTTATAATTATTTCTTTTACATTAACCTCATCTTTTAGAATATCTGATAGAGAATCTGATATTGATGCTTTTATAGAAAGCTTTGCAAGTGGCTGACGAACATTTATCTTTGCTTTCATACGCGCCTCTAATCCCAGAGATGCTATTTTCCTTATTTCACTCATTGATTCTATTATTTTATTATTATATTTTATTTTCTTTGGCCAATCCTCTAGATGCACACTCTCTTTTTCTCCTTTCATGCGAATATATATATTTTCTGCAAGAAATGGCATAAATGGTGCTAGGAGTTTAGAAAATTCTATAAGTACAGTTCTTGTAGTAGATAATGCTTTATCCTTATCTACAATATCATCACCTTTGAATCTCTCACGAGAACGACGGATATACCATACAGAAAGATCATCTATGAAATCTGCAATAGGTCTTATAGCTCTATCTATTTCATATTTTTCTAGATTATCTGTTATCTCTTTTATTATTTCTCCTAGTCTAGAAAGTATCCATATATCTAATGGATTATCGCTAGCTATATTTTCTATCTTTTCTGCATACATTTCATAGAAAGTAATAACATTATTGAGACGACCAATATGTTTCTTCACCACATCATCCACTCCCTTTTCGGAAAAACAGAAGTCTTGTGCATGTACTACAGGAGAAGACATGAGATAGTATCGGAGAGCATCTGCGCTATATTTATTTACCATTAGTATTAGTTCTGGATAATTTTTCTTTGATTTTGCCATTTTCTGTCCATCTTCTGCTAGTACTAGACCATTCACTACTACTCTTTTGAAAGGAGTTTTACCAAAGAGTGCAACACCGAGAACAAGCATAGAATAGAACCATCCTCTAGTCTGATCTTGACCTTCTGCAATAAAGTCTGCTGGATAACCTTTTGTCTTCCCTAGTATTCTAGTGAAAGGTCCTGGCTTTGGATTGAAATTGCATTTATCAAATGGATAATGCGCTTCACCGAATGGCATAGAACCACTCTCATACCAACAGTCGAAGACTTCTGGAATCCTTCTCAATCTATTACCTTTCTCTGTGATAAGTTCTATATCATCAATATATGGCCTATGGAGATCTAGCTCATATTCATCATTATGAGGGATTGGGGAAAAGTCCAATTCCATAATCTTGGCATTATCCAGATAATGATCTTCATTACCTCTCTCTATTATAGATTCTTCTCTATTGAGTCCTACTGAGGCAGAGTATAGTAAGAATGCTGGTGTACTATGAGTGACAATCAGAATATTCTTATCTTTATATTTCTTCTCTAGATCATATAGGGCTTCACCCATTCTCTTCTTTATATCTAGATAGCTTTCCCCACCTTCTATCTTCTCTTCGAATCTATCTATATTCTCATAATATTTCAAGAAATCTTTCAGGGGTTTACCATCCCATATTCCAGAATCCATTTCATGAATCCTATTATCGATTACGATATCGCCCTTAGCTATACCTATATTTTCAGCTATTATCTCTGCTGTTTCTCTAGTACGGATGAATGGTGAAGAAATGATAATATCTATCTTCTTATTCTGCAATGTCCTAGCGGTAGTCTTTACCTGCATTCTACCCTTATCTGTTAAATGATGTGGATGATCTGCTATAGAGCTTAATATACCTAAAGTATTATTTTCTGCTTCGCCATGACGACAGATAATATACTTATTATTCGGTTTACTATATTTCTTCAATTCTTCTACTCCTCCGATTACTACTATTTCATCAGTCTTCTCATCTCTCCATACTGGTATAGGTGCTCCCCAGAATCTAGATCGGGAAATAGCCCAATCCCTAGCACCTATAAGCCAATTCCCGAACCTCCCTTCTCCGACTTCTGGTGGTATCCATTTTATTTTCTTATTTTCTGATATTAATTTATCTTTTATAGCTGTGACCTTCACGAACCAAGATGAGCTAGCATAATTCAATAATGGTGTATCACAACGCCAACAATGTGGATAAGAGTGAATAATTTTCTCTTTTGCAAAAAGAGTGTCCTTCCCTGCTAGGTATTTTATTATTTCTATATCTGCTCTCTGATGCGCATCTTTATCACCATCATTAGATTTCGGCTTTACATCTTGTCCTGCAAAATCCTCTATTTCTTCTTTGAATTTGCCATTCGTACTGACATGCTGGATAAAAGGTAAATTGTATTTCAAAGATAATTCATAATCATCTGCACCGAATGCTGGTGCAATATGTACTATACCTGTTCCATCCTCTATAGTTACGAATTCTCCAGCATAGACTTTCCATGCATTCTCTCTATTCTTCAATTTCTCGTCTTTATAATAATAATTAAAAACAGGCTTATATGATTTGCCAATTAATTTCTCTCCTTTCATTTCTTCTATAATAGAATATTCTTTTTTCAATACTTCTAATCTAGATTTCGCAATTATATATTTCTCATTGTCTATCTGTACTTTCACATAATCAATATCTTTATTTACTGCAAGTGCTACATTTCCTGGAAGAGTCCATGGTGTAGTAGTCCAAGCGAGTATATATGTACCTAGTTCATCTATTAATTCGAATTTCACATAGACAGAAATATCTGTAATATCCTTATACCCCTGAGTCACTTCGAAATTAGAGAGTGTGGTCTCACATCTTGGACAAAGATTCATAGATTTGAATCCTTCATAAATTAAACCTTTATTATGAAGCTCTTTGAAAGACCACCATACTGATTCTGTATAACTAGAATCCATAGTTCTATAATCATTATCCATATCCACCCATCTTCCTAGTCTAGGTATTATCCTTCTCCAATCATCTGCAAAACGCATTACACTATTTTTTGATTTCTCATTGAATTTGCTTATACCGTATTCGACAATATCTTTTTTTGATTGTAGATTGAGTTCTTTCTCTACTAGATTCTCTACTGGTAATCCATGACAATCCCAACCCCAACGACGACGAACCTTATACCCCTGCATAGTCTTATATCTTGGTATTACATCTTTTACTGTTCCTGGCACTACATGTCCATAATGCGGTTCTCCAGTTGCGAATGGTGGTCCATCATAGAATACAAAATCACCTTTTGGTGATGATTTCTCCAAACTTTTATTAAAAATATTGTTTTTCTCCCAAAAAGCTAGTATTTTCTCTTCATTTAGAGATATCTTGCTCTTTTGAGATTGTGAAGCTTCCTCTTTTTTATTATCTTCGTCCATAAACCTATTTTAGCATTTTTTTCATTTTTGTGTCTTTTCTGGTCAAAAGTTTAACTTCTCTCTTTATTTCCTTAATATGTCTTTGCGGTTTTAGATTCTCTGGCATATCGCCTCCAATTTCTTTTATAGTCTGTCTTACTTTCTTACCGATATCAAAATGTGTTCTTTCTGCATCAGTATTCCCCTTTATATTTTCTCTTTTTAATTTTGCTTCGGTTTGAGTGATTCGGAAAAGATTCGCACCCAGTTCCTCACTACCTGCATGATCTAGTAATTCTCCTTTTGGAATTTTCTTTTTGTCTTCGATCTCATTAAGCGACATATTATATAATCCTTTATAACCAGCATCATTGAATTTACCGAAATTTGAAACACCTACAAGTTTAGCTGTACTGAAAAGCTTTTTATTTTTATCCCTCACTTCATCTCTCCTCTGTATTCTTACATCTTCATCAGATAAATTATCAAATATCTCTTGTTTTCTTGTTTGTACCGCAAAATATGTTTGGGCAATTGCAATCTCTTTCTTACTCGAATCACCACCTTGAGCAATTAAATAACAAGCATATCTATCTAATTTATAATCGTCAAGCTTTCTTACTATTCCATGGCCTATTGTCGTCATATTGCCGGTATCGACAAAATGATCCTGCGGAAACTGTCTACTATTTATACAGGATTGTTTAGCTCTATTTATAACATCTTCAAATCTTCTCCATGTAGAATAACCTAGTATTGACATTAACTCTCTTGCTATCCAATACTCAAAACCATTCTCATCGATTTTCTTAATCGATTCGAAATCTTTCATTGGGTTATTTATAATAATTTCTTGTGACATAAGTACATGTTAGCATTTATGAAAAAATTAAAGCAATAAATAATAGTGTATAAACTGTGGGTAAGATTATAAAAAAACACGACGTAGCTTGAAGCGTACGCCGTGAGTGAATGAGGATCAAAAGATCAAGAAGCCGAGGTCTGAGAAACCTTGCGAACACCGAGGAAACGGCAGCGGGCAAACCAGTCACGGCCCCACCAACGGAGGTACAGGCAGCGCTCGGAATCGCGCCCGTCGAGAGATACGGAACGAAGCGGTAGCCACTCACCCCAACCAACGGAGCCTAGGCCAACAATTGGATATTTCCTCTGCTCCTCAGGATTTTTA
>CAZDRC010000039.1:0-5151 GCA_964507965.1 uncultured Candidatus Saccharibacteria bacterium | reverse complement strand
ACACTATATTGATCACTCTATTCTTAATATATATTACTTTCTTTATCTCTTTTCCTTCTGTCCATTTCCTTATTTCACTCATATCTAGAGCCATATTTCTAGCATTATCTTCATCTATATCTATATCACATTCGAATGAAGATCGCGCCTTACCATTGATCTGTACTACTATGATTACTTTACTTTCTTTTACCTTATTTATATCTACCTTTGGCCATACAGACAGTACTATACTTTTCTTATTTCCTAATATTGACCATAGTTCCTCTGCTATATGTGGAGCAAATGGGCTAATTAGTTTCAATAATATTTCATAATTTTCTTTGGAAAGATTTTCTTGTTTCTCCATTTCATTTACGAGTATCATGAGTGAGCTTATCGCTGTATTGAATTTCATCGCTTCTATATCTTCTGTAACTTTCTTTATAGTTTGATTAATTAATATTTCAATTTTATTATTATCTTTCCCAATTTTTTCATTTAATTTCCATACCTTTTCTATAAATCTCCTAACACCTGCAATATTATTCGTATCCCATGCAATGGCCTGATCAAATGGTCCCATGAACATTTCATATAGACGTAGAGAATCTGCACCTACTACTTTCACTATATCATCTGGATTAATTACATTACCTTTTGACTTGGACATTTTCTCCCCTCCTCCTGCTAATATGAGTCCATGTGATGTACGTTTCTTATATGGTTCGCTTGTCGGTACTAGCTTCTGATCATATAGGAATTTATGCCAAAAACGAGAATAGAGTAAATGAAGTGTAATATGTTCCGTACCACCGTTATACCAATCCACCGGTGTCCAATATTCTAGATTCTTTTTATCTGCAAAAGCTTTTCTATTCTTCGTATCTGTATAACGTAGATAGTACCAGCTAGAACCAGCCCAGTTTGGCATTGTATCAGTTTCCCTTTTTGCTTTACCCCTACACTTCGGACATTTTGTATTTACCCATTTATCTATATTTGCAAGTGGTGATTCCCCTGTTTCTGTCGGTTTATAATTCTTCACCTTCGGTAATTCTATTGGAAGATCTTTCTCTGATACTGCTACTATTCCACATTTTTCACAATGTACTACTGGTATCGGCTCTCCCCAATATCTCTGTCTAGAGAATATCCAATCACGTAGCTTATATTTCGTAACCCATTTGCCACCTACACTTTCTGTTATTTCATTTTTTATATCTAAAGAGTTTTTATTGTTGAATTTGCCAGAGTTAATCAATAATCCATTTTCAATATATATTTTTTCTTTATTATCAAAATTATCTAACCATACAGGAAGTTCTGCACAAGTCATTTTTTCTTCTGTTATTTCATCTTTATCTAACCATATATATTGATGTTTTTCTTTTTCTTCTTCATGTACTTCATCTCTATCTTCATTTATTAATTCAAAAAAGATACCTGTGGTATAGGCAAATCTATTTTCTTTCTTATGTGCTGCATTGTATTCTGCACATACTATATTATCTAATTTCTTAATTAGTTTTAAATTTTTGAAACCTGTTTCTTCATAGACTTCCCTTTTTGCTGCTTCTATTGAAGTCTCATTATTCTCTATTCCTCCAACGATAAAAGTAGTCCATGGGAATTTCTTCCATTCCAAGCAAAGATATTTATTATTTTTTGGATTCTTTACTATTGCATGTATAGTCTTACGAGAAACATAATTCTGCCCAGTTATCGGAGGAAATTTCTTATCTATTATATGTCTTGCTATAACTTGCCTCACTACTAATCCATATTTCTTTGCAAAAGCATAATCCCTTTCATCATGTGCTGGCACGGCCATTACTGCACCAGTACCATAGTCTACTAGTACATAGTCTGCTATCCATATTGGAATTTCTTCATTATTAGCAGGATTAATCGCTTTCACTCCTTTCATTTCTATTCCTATCTTTTCACTATTAGCATCAGTTCTTTCTATATCTGTCCTATTCTTCACATCTTTTATATATTTCTCTATTTCTTCTTTATTTAAAATTGAATTTATTAATTCTTTTATTAAGCTATGTTCTGGAGAAAGCACTAGATATGTAACTCCGAATATTGTATCAGGCCTCGTAGTGAAAACATTTATTTTTTTATTATCTTTATTCTTTATCTTTATTTGGAAATCTATTTCTGCTCCTTCACTTTTCCCTATCCAATTCCTCTGCTGTATTTTTATTTTCTCTAGGAAATCAGTATCATCTAGATCTTTATCTAGTCTATCTGCATACTTTGTAATAGCGAGCATCCATTGCTCCTTCTCTCTTTTTTCTACTGATGTACCACATCTCTCACAAGTACCATTCACCACTTCTTCATTAGCAAGACCTATGAGACACTTCGGACACCAATTGATAGTCATTCTTTTCTTATATGCTAGACCTTTCTTCAGAAATTGTAGGAATATCCACTGAGTCCATTTATAATATTTCGGATCTGTAGTATTTATCTCCCTAGACCAGTCAAAAGAAAAGCCGAGGGACTTCAACTGTCTTCTGAATATATCTGTATTCTTCTTCGTCACTATAGCTGGCTGTATACCTGTCTTTATTGCATAATTCTCTGTAGGAAGACCAAATGCATCCCAGCCAATAGGATAGAGTACATTGTAACCCTCCATTCTGCGCTTACGAGATATAATATCCATAGCGGTATTGCTACGAATATGACCGACATGTAGACCTTCTCCAGATGGATATGGGAATTCTATAAGTGAATAGAATTTCTTCTTTTTTGAATCTTCTTTAGTATTAAAAAGCTTTTTCGATTCCCAATATTTCTGCCATTTCTTCTCTATTTTTATATGATTATAGGGCTTCATTATGATTATCATCATAATACTATGTGAAGAGAAAAGCAAAAGGAATAGGGATTGACTTATCTTTACCATCTTTGCTATACTTTTATATGTTAGTATGTTGGCCCTCGGGCTGCTCTCCAATTTCTGGAGAGAGAATTTCAAAAGACTGTGATAGGAAATTACATTCCATCACGGTTTTTTGTATTTTTAATAATTCTTCTTTACTTATAATTTGTATCTTTTCAATAAGTCTTTTTGATGATATTGATCTTATTTGAGAGAGATTTGCCGTAGCTTCCTTATTTTGTATCATTCCTAATGATATATTATCCTTATTAGCTATTCTTGCCGAGGAAAGAGGTATAATCAAACAGCCAAATTGATTATATTTCTTAAGTATTATAGATGGCCTTAGATATTCATCACCTTTACCATTCATTTCAACACCAATATTTATACCAGAAACAATCCACCATATTTCACCTTCATGAAAATATGATTCATTTCTTATATTTATTCTCTTCTTTACTTCATTCCATTTATCAAAATTATTTTCCATACTCCCAAACTAACATATCGAAATGAAGCCGAAATAAAAAAAGAATAAAAAAATGATAAAATCCATACCACACCACATGTGGATAAGGATTGTAAATACCATCAGAATGTGCTAGAATTAATAACATTAAATATTGTTTTATTTAGTATTAATTATTCATAAATATCAATTAAATATGAAAAAATATATCGTCATTTCCAGCCTTATTATAAGTATGACTCTAATACCGAGCCTAGCTGGTGTACAAGCTCTAGCGAATACTCAATCATTCAATCCGAATTCTAATTACGCTAGTGTAATGTCTGCTCTACAGGACAGTTTCAGTAGTTTTCTTAATTTTTTTAAGAGAAAGCCTACTACAAGCACTATTCCACCGAAAATAGAGACTCAAGCAACAGAAAATACTGTTACAAATGATACTAATACAAATGAGAAAAATACAGATAATACTAGTACAGATAATAAAGATGCGAATTCATATAATAATATTGTTAATTATCCAGAAGTGAATAGGGACCAGATAATTGAATTGAAGAGTAAAAAAGCAGTTACAAATATAATTGGACCAAATAATACAGAATGGTATGTCAATAGTACATATAATATTCAATGGAATGGGACTTCAAACACCGAATTCGCAATCTACCTTTCTGGTGGTGGTCATAATGAAGGCTATACTAGACTTATCGGTAAAACAAATAATACATCACTGAATTATAAAGTTACAGAAAGTGATTTACCTACTGCTACTGGATATACATGGAGAATTATAGTATGTCCTGTAGGACAATTGACTAGTTCTAGTCTATGTAGTCTCTCAAAACAATTCACAGTAATAAAAAAGACTTCAAAGAATAATGATTATGTAATCATAACACTACCTGCAGACCCTACGAAGGATCCCATGATAATATCTAGACCAACCACAGTAACCCCAACAACCAAGACAAACTATGCCCCGGTCATAAACAATATTGCATCAACGAAAAGCACATTGAGAGTCGGTGAACAAGCTAGCTGGACAGTCTACGCTACAGATAAAGAGAATGATACACTTACCTACAAGGCATATTGGAGAGATGGTCAATATGCAAATAATGTTGAAGAATTCGGCAAAGATCGTACGATGACACATACCTATAATACTCCTGGTACATATAATATAGTCTTCGCAGTAACAGACAGTGCTGGCAATGTCACACCTGCATCAGTACAAGTGAATATAGCAACTAATAATAATGCGACATCACCTACAGGAACAACTCCTACTTCAGAGATTCCAACAAATACTTCTGATTATTAATTAACTGCATAATTATTAGCAGCAAAAATATACTGTTCTAAGAATATTTTGATAAATTAATCCTATTCACGGTTTTGCATAATAATTCAAATGCTTCTTGTATTTGATGTATATTATCAAGTGGTCTATATATAAAACCAGTTACACCGACAGCTTTCTCACGTAGACCATAATTTACATTTAGATCTTTAATTAAGATTTAATGAAATATTATTCTTGTAAATTAAAGTCGCATTATCTAATTCTTGTATTTCTGAATCTATAAAAATAGAATCATCTATAGAGTTAAATAATTCAAAATTATAATTCTTTAAACCATAGCGTTTGTCTGGCTCAATATTAGAATATTCATGTGCATCAATGGTATAGATTCAATATTAGTATTTGATTTTGAGACATTTTCAACATAATCGTATCATTTAATACAGTTAATCGTATCAAAATGATACGATTAAGGCAATCAAATGCTGTGGA
>CAZDRC010000038.1:0-5153 GCA_964507965.1 uncultured Candidatus Saccharibacteria bacterium | reverse complement strand
TGAGCGAGGGATCAGAGCTTGAGACCATTCCCGACAGTACGGATTTTGATATTTCCGTGAAAGTATCCGAATTTAAAGAATTAAAAGGTGAGATATATGCCTGTGGCAGTTGCTTGAAGGTGCGTGGCAAGGAGGAGAGTAAAATTTGCCCTATTTCCACAATGTCCGACTTGCGTGAACCTCCCCACCCTTACGGGCGGGGAGTTCACGCTTTTATTAAAACCAGCATAGAGCTCCGCAGATGCTGTGCGGATTTCAGGATAATCTTTCAGTCTTTCTTCTATACTTTTACCTTTCATTGTCGAGTATTTTAACATTTACCAATAATAAAGGAAGGTAATAAGAAGAGTATTCTCTCAAGTTGTATGTATTATATTAAAACCTTGCAATACAAGGCGATCTTAACTATGATGTGTATACAACATTATGAAAAAAACATTAACTATAATTTTTATTATTTTACTTATAGCGACTTTTGGTATTGTCTGGAAACTTTCAAAAAATGAAGTACAGAAACCTATTATAAGCAGTGATGAACTAGATAAAACAGATTTGATTCAATTAGACTCTCCCCGTCCTAATCAGATCATCACAAGTCCACTAATTATAAAGGGTAAGGCAAGAGGAACTTGGTTCTTCGAAGCTAGTTTCCCAATAGACCTAGTGGATTGGGATGGTAGGATAATAGCCCAAGGTATAGCTTCAGCGAAAAGTGATTGGATGACAGAAGACTTCGTCCCATTTGAAGCAAGTCTGGATTTTACAATTGATAAAGATGTATATAGCAATAGAGGAGCACTCATACTTCGCAAAGATAATCCTTCTGGTCTATCAGAGAATGATGATGCATTGGAAATTCCTATTATGTTCTCTATAGACTCTGATGGAGGTGGATCAGGAATTGCACCTTTTAAATATTGATTTATCTTGTGATACGGGGATTAGGTGATGGGTGGTTGATTTTGGTAGAATAGAAAAAACATGAAAAATAAAAAAATAACTGTCGATATAGCAAAAAAGGATATAAGACTTGATATTATTGAAATTGAAGAATTAGATAGACCTAAATTAAGAATAATATTTAGACTTTGGTTAAAGCTTAGTAATTTATTGAAAAATTTTGGTGCGAGAGGGATCAATATTCCAGAGGGGTTAACAGAAAGCTTGTTCTGTTTAGAGATGGAATCTGTTAGGGTTATTAAAGCATATAATTCAAAAGGTTCTTTTGATACTTTAAATCCTAGAAAGAATAAAAGACAGCAGGTAAAAGCTACAAGTAGTGATGGACCAACTTCATTTGGACCAAATTCTTTTTGGGATAAAGACGAGTTATATTTAATGGATTTTTTAAGGGATGGAAAAATAGATGGTACTTTTAATATATATAATATTCCAGACAAGTATGTTTATACATCTAATGTAAATAAAGAAGAAAGGTTATCTGAGCAACAGAGTCAGAAAAGAAGACCTAGAATGAATTTAAGAAAAGATATAATTGAAAAGTATAAACTTAAGCCAATTAAAGAAAATTGTAAAATATAATATAAAACCTCTTGATAAGATTATGAAGGTGTGGAAATTATTCCATTACCCTCATCATCTGCCTTGCCACCGCCTCAATAACAGGTACACTCACAGAATTTCCAAATTGCTTATATAAAGCAGAATCAGCTAATTTTGGAATCTTATAATCTTTAGGAAATCCTTGAATACGTGCACACTCAAGTGGAGTTAATTTTCTAATACCTTTTTTATCTTTAATGATCGGAACATTATGTCCACCTGTACCCATATTTGCTGTTAGAGTAGGACAAACACCACTTTTATTTTCTCGGACATACTGTCTACGCCATTGATACACCTTACCTTCTTCTTTTATAGAACCTTTTAATTTTTCAAATAATGGCTTACCATTGTAATAGTATTTTTCTGGCACATCTTTCTCTAATAAATCAGTAATTTTTACTGTTAATTTTATAGGATTAGGAAATTCAAATTTATCAGAGTATTCCTTATTTTTAAAACCTACCATATAAACACGCTCTCTATTCTGCGGTATATTGCCATATTCCATACTATTAAGAACTTTTGTCTTCAAATAGTAACCAAGGTTTTCTAGTGTTTCTTGAATAATTTTAAATGTTTTACCTCCGTTGTGACTTTTTAAGTTCTTTACATTCTCAAGTAGAAAACCTTCAGGTTTTCGCGCATCAAGAATTCTTGCAATATCAAAAAATAAATTACCTCGTCCTTTTTCATCATTAAAACCCTGCCTATATCCAGCAATAGAAAAAGCCTGACAAGGAAAGCCACCCAAAAGGAAATCAAATTCTGGCAAGTCGTCTATACCAATTTTTCTAATATCTTCGACTACTAATTTCGAATCTTTGAAGTTCAAATCATAAGTATCTTTACATTGAAGTTCAAAATCATTAGCAAAAACTGTTTTGAATCCAGCATTCTCGAATCCCATGCGAATTCCACCAACACCAGCAAATAGATCTATTGTTTTTAATCCATGTTTAGTTTTATTTTGAATAATCTTTTTTGGTTCATTGTTTATATTACTTATAATCTGAACCACAACACCCCTTACTTCAACATCCATTCTAAATAAGCTTGGCATATTCGGATTTCTTGCTTCCAAGCTATAGCCCTTCCCTTTTCTATACAATCTTTTAAGAGTAGCTTCATTGTCATCAATAATAGCTACTACAGTCTGTCCATTCTCTGCTACAGATTGCCTTTTAATAATTACAATGTCACCATCAAAGATTCCATCATCAATCATTGAATCTCCCACAACACTCAAGACATAATAACCATCAGAAGATTTAATCTGTGGATTTATTATAGATATAGAACCTCCTCTTTCTTCTACCGCTTCCAATGGGTATCCAGCTTTTATACTTCCAAGTATTGGGATTTCTACTATAGATTTGATTTCTTTTCTCAATGAGAGTCCTCTAGCAGAATTTTCAGATCTTGAAAGATATCCTTTGGCTTTTAAGGAGTCTATATGTTCGTGAATAGTAGAAACAGCCTTGAGTTTTAGCTTCTTCCGTGTTTCTTCAATGGTTGGAGATATCCCATTTTCAGAAATATAGGTATTTATAAAATCAAAGACTTGTTTTTGTTTTTTTGTTAGGTTTGACATATTGCATTAAAAATATATTTACGCTACAATTCTAGTATACCGAATAGATACCGAAAGACAAAGCAAGGTTATCCACACATTATATTTATTCCTCATTGACTTCTTTTATAATCTAGTAAAAATGGTATAATAAAAATAATTATCATGCACTGGTATCAGAAAACATCAACTAAAGTATTCATAATAATACTTATCGGGATAATAACTGCACAAATATTATCCTTATACGCAATGGGACGTTTACCTATATGCGCCTGTGGTTTTGTGAAATTCTGGGAAGGTGATGTTATGAGTTCTTCCAATTCTCAACAAATAGCAGATTGGTATACTTTCTCTCATATTATTCATGGCTTCATTTTCTATGCCATGATGTATTTTATCAATCGTAAATTCTTCATTAAAAAAGGAGGATTACCGATCGCTTGGTGGCTTATCGTAGCAGTACTTCTAGAAGTCGGTTGGGAGATTATTGAGAATTCAACTTGGATTATCGAATATTATCGCGCTAATACTGTTTCTATAGGATATATAGGTGATAGTATTCTGAATTCTGTTTTCGATGTTATCTGGATGGCATTAGGCTTCTTTATAGCAAGGAAATTACCCGTATATATGACAATAACACTTATTATTGTTTTCGAACTTATGACAGGATATTTCGTACGTGATGGATTAATATTGAATATCCTTATGTTTATCTATCCAGCTGAGGCTATCAAGGTCTGGCAGACAGGTATGTAGTTTTGTAATAAATCATCGTCTAATACGGCAATATAATATGTCAAACTATAAATGACATTGAATTGGTCTATTTTATTAACATTATAATTAAATAATAAAAACTATGTCTTCATCATATAATTCATCAAGTACCAAACCTATATATCGTGCTACCCAGATAGTCTGGTACATTCTCGGAATTATCGAGATTCTTCTTATATTCCGACTAGGATTGAAATTACTGGGAGCAGATCCTGTTTCTGGTTTTGCTAGCTTCATTTATGGAGTAACCTATATATTCGCGACTCCTTTCCTAAGTGTCTTCCATGCTACACCGATTGTGGCCGGTACAGTCTTCGAATGGACTACCCTTCTAGCTATGGTCGTATATTGGGTAGTGGCTCTCGGTATTATTAAATTATTACTTATAGGTAAATCAGTATCAATTCCCGAGGCAGCAATCAGACTAGATAATCAGGAAGAATAGTGAAATGGAATCATTAATGAAAGCTGATATATTCTTCTTCATATCTTCTATAGCGACGATTGTATTTACAATCCTAGTTTCTATTCTCCTAGTATATCTCATAAAGGCTGGGAAGAATCTCTATAAGCTTTCAGAAATTTTGAAGAGTAGCTATAACGATTCAGAAGAATTCATCGGAGAACTCAAGGAACGTCTAGAAGGCAATATGATATTCCGAATGTTCTTCCCTCCTATCAGGAAAAGACGGATATCGAAATCAAATGATGACAATGTAAAAGAATAATTAATTATTAATATTTAGCAAAAAAAGAAATGAAAAAGAAAACAATAGAAAAAAGTTCAAATACAGCAAAATATACTGCTATAGGTGTCGGCCTAGTCGGTGTAGCTGCTGCATATTTCTTCCTCGGTCCGAAGGGTAAGGCGCATCAGAAGCAGACGAAGGCTTGGGCAATAAAGATGAAGGCTGATATTATAGAGAAATTAGAAGAAGCTCGTGATATGAGTGAATCTACATATCATAATATCATTGACACTATAGCAGAAGAATATGAGAAGAAGACCAAAGTCGGCCGTGAGGAAATACAATCATTGGCGATAGATTTGAAGAAACATTGGAAGACAATTAGTAAAGAGGTGGGGATTGGTAAGTGAGATATAAAGCCCACCCAAGCAGAGCTCACCTCTCGTTTGACTGGTGTGCTTTGTTTTTTTATAAACACACACTTCCCCATCCCCTTCTAAACCACCTTACTCCAATCAAAGGTTCAAAACCTGTTCTGCCAATGA
>CAZDRC010000037.1:0-5168 GCA_964507965.1 uncultured Candidatus Saccharibacteria bacterium | reverse complement strand
AGGGTGTTGCAATTAGCCTGCAAACTCTGTTGCGTTTAGAATGAGAATTCACCTTTCAAATATTGACTAAATATATATACCCATGTTATAATCTTGACAGAATTAGCTCATTGACGTGTAATGAGTGAATTTCTATGGCGGTAAATCAAAATCCTCGAAAGAGGAGAAAGGACGGTCGTGAATACTATTAAGAGATTCCTCGCGATCCTCCTGATCGCGATTTCTACCATCTGGGTTGAGTCTCAGGTGGTGCTCGGTGGGGGTACGCCCCTCAATCTGCCGTTCTCCAATTTGGAGGAGTATGCGGCGACGAATTCGTCAGGATTTAACGTCCTGATATATCAGATCGGGCTTGATGGATACTCAACTACATCGAGCCGATTGATTCGGAAGATTTTCAGTCCGAGTCAACGTATTAATAAGGAGCAAATGGACATGCTTCTTCTCGAGAGCATGAATATTCTCCTAAGGGAGATGCTTACGGTACCAGTCGACCCGGACTTCGACTTCTCAAGGGAATTCCATGTGCTTGCAGAAAGTACTGGAGCCCTAGGTAAAGATCTGGATAATTTTGAGGTTATCAGGTATTACCGCAACTTCGAGGTCATCTCTTTCGTCAGAGTTTCTGATGAGATTGGGGATTACGTGGCTCCGGATATTTCTCATATTGAAATGCATTTGAATAATGTGATTGCATTTCGTGTGAAAGGTCTCCAATGGGCCGTCCAACAGCTCTATGATAAGGAAGGGAACTACCTCAGCGGGGGTTTGAAGGATGGTAAGAACAATCCTTCTGTCGAAGAGGGTTGGGTGGATCTTGAAAAGGAACTGCTCTATGTGGATACTCGGCTAATCACCGGGCAACCACAAACGTACAAGGTTATCTTGAATGATGGTGAGTACAGGGTGATCGATGGTTCCGGTGTCGAGAGGCTCGAGATCATTCCACTTCGTACCGCTATTACGAACAATCATGACGGGACAGTTACCGTCAGGGTTCTGGGAGGAGACTCCTATAGGACACTCCTTTTGGAGGAGTCTACGGATTTCACCAATTGGGTAGAGATTTACAGGGTGGAGAGACAACCTGACTATGGGCCTTATGAACAGGCCTTCCAGGTCACCGTCCCAACCCTTCCTCACAGTTTCTTTCGGGTGAAAGGATTGTGACACTCATTCCGCGGTTTGCAAAAGCTCCCAGACTTCATGTCCGGGGGCTTCTCTTTTCATATTGAACTAGTGACTTTTATTATATTTCCTCTAATTTTGCTTGATTTACAGTTATCTTTACATGATTACTATTTCTGATCACTGGATTTAGTGGGTCAGTCTTACATGAAACCATGAATTTATAAACACCTTTATTCTCTATGGATAGCGGGAAAGCATCACTATTGACTTTATCATTATCCAATTCAATATCATCCCATCCAGGAAAAGGAATTTCATTAAGATCTTCATCATATACAGTACCGAAACAACTTTTATCAATAAGATTAGATAATTCACTCCCTTTCCAATTCAATCCAAACTCCTGCCTAGGTCTTACTCGGATATCATCTAGGCCTGTAGTATCATTTAGCCATAATCTCAAACTATCAGTTACTAATAGGACTTTACTATTAATAGGAGAACATTGATTCGGTGGCACCTCAGCATCTTCACAGATTAATGTGTATGTCTTTGTACTATCTGGTCCAGGACTACGTAGCTCACTTCCTATAGGGAGAGTATTACCAGCATTTATTTGTGTTCCTGATTCTTTCAATATACAGTTCACAGCATTAGTTGATGTCCAGAATATTCTAATATCTTCACTCTTTGTTATTGGAGGAACTTTATCGAATGTAATATCATCACAGGAAACACAAGCATTAGGATCTAAGACTGGGAAACTAGCTATTGGATCAGATATAGCTAGATGTGTCGTGTCTGTTAGTACACCCTCTACTTTATATTTATAATTTCCACTTTGTAGATCTGCATCAATATATGTAACTGTAGTTCCAGAACCTGGTTGAGGGATATTGCTATCTAATGTAATCCATGGATCACTTCCTGTCTGCCTATAGAGTATATAGTGATCTACACCGGCTACTTTATTCCATGTTACTAATATATCTCCTGTACTACATCCTGAATTTCCTCCTGGACTGGTAGTCAATTCATAAATATCAATTATTATTGTATGAGTTGCCCAGCCAGACCATAAATTATTAGTATCTTGAGCTAGAACTTTGAAGGATTGTGAACCACTTGCCCATGACTTACTTGTATCTTGTGATATACCAGAGTTAATATAACCTCCTATAGGTAGCCATTGATCTATATTACTATCACTATCCCAATCTATACCATATCTTATCTGATCATTATCTGGATCTGTAGAAACTATATTGAATGTATAATTTGTTCCTGCTTTTCCCGCAATTGGACCAGTAATAGTCGGAGTTGCTGGGGGTCCATTCAATGGATCAACTGCTGTAGCTATAAGACTATAGGATATTGTCTGTACTGGAATATTGACTGTATCATTGGCACCAATTAGCGGAATATTATTGCCATGACAGCCCCAGTCTCCAAAGCCATATCCCGGCTGATACCAATAGTTGAAATATCGATAGTAGTATTTCCCAAAAGTACTAGAGAAATTGAAAGTAGGATTCATAGAGCCAGCTGTATCTACTGTACATAGCATGGAGTATCCATCGGTTTCATTACCAGACATAGCTCCGCATGTCATACCACTAGTATTAATAATTGTCTTTGTCGGAGGAGATATAACGAGTGGAATATATATTCCAAACTCAAGATTATACCCATAGAAAGGATAAGTATTATTATTGACAAAGCTTGCTAAATCGGCTCTTTGTCTGAATGTTAAACTATCGAAGAATGGTAATTCTTTCCCAGCTGTAGGAACAAATATATTTGTACGATTATAGATTTCTCCTAATTGAGTACTAGTTAATGCTGATTCTTCTGTGGCAGTATTCGGACACCATAAACCCCAATCAAAACTTGCAAATGATGTATTAGAATATATAGGTACACCAACTGCTGGAACACCATATTGTATACCATCAGGTACTGGTGGTGGTTCTGCATCCTGTCTCCATTGACCATATGGTGAATCAGCTGAATATCCTGTACCGAACCATGATATATCTGTGTATCTATGTGGTTTAAACTGTAATAATAAATTAGTTCCTACAGGTATTGATGAATTGTCACTTATGAGTGCATTCGTATCTGCATTTCTTATTTCAGCATTATAATTTACAGTGATATTCCTAGCTCCTAATGCATTTGCCCATCCAGAACCCCAGTTAGTAATATACCCAGAGAAATCCCAATAATAACTTAATGTATCAGTATATTCTTCATTCCAACTTGCACCCTTTGCTTCTGTTACAGATGGAGATAGTATAAAAGCAGAAAATAATAATATAGCTAATATATATGTACTGGTAATTGTATTAACTCTTCTTCTATGTATTCCGAATCCTAATGCAATTAGTATTAGAGCAAGTATTGAAATACTAGTAATTAATATACTACTACTATCTTTATTACAATTATCTGGATCAATATCACTACAACTATAAACTATATTTGATTGGTCCACCATTTTCCCTGCTTGCCATAATTCTGTATAAAGTGAAAATGTATTCATATCTTTTGGAGATTTGAAATCCTTCTTCACAGCCATCATTTCTCCTGTTATCGGACCTTCATAAGTATATTCATCTATAGTTTTACCACTGCTATCATTTATTCTCATAATTAGTTTATTATCTTGTACTATCCCAGATGTACCACTATTATGTACACATGAAAACATAGTAGAAATTTCACCCTTTTTTATCGGATATTGTGTGATAGAAGGGAAGTTCAGTCTTACTCTATCTACACCATTACGGACGAAACGTATACCTAGAATGGATTTTGTATCTTCATATTTCAATTCACCTACAAGATAATACACTGGATATTCTTTATCAGGTATATCTATATCTATAGATAATGAATACTGTGATTTGATAGTATAGCTTTTCTTCATCTCTCTTATGAAATTATCTGGACTCATAATATCCCATTTATATAATTTCCATATTACATCCACAGTCTCATCTTTATTAGTTGTATTGTATATATTAGCTATAATATTTGCTGAATCTTTATCATCTATCCTTGGTGGATATGTTGCGAAGAAGTATGATTTCTTATTTATAGAAACGGATGATTTATCAAATGCTATGATTGACTTCGTACCATTAATATGGAAATTGAATGTATTACCTATAATATCATCAGTAAAGCTGAGTCCTAGAAGATTGAATTTCTTATCTGTTACGAAATATGTTGCAACTGTATAATCACCTTCTTTTGAATATAGTGGAACAGGCCATTCGAATGATAAAGGTACAGATTTATTCGCTTGTATAGAGACATTATCTATTACTATGAATTGATCTACTATATCTGGACCATTAGCTTCCTTTTCTTGACTTCTCTGTCTCATTATCTTTACATACAATGTTCCACCGACTATAGGATAAGTATTTGTATTAGTTACTTTCCCAGTAAATTGCATTTTCATACCTGATACAGCACTGGTACTATCTGAGAAAAGATCTACTTGAATACTACCGAAATGATAATAATCAAAACAATTAACAATATTTTCTGATCCTGGTATTTCTGAAGATATTCCTGAAGATGGTACAAATAGGAATGGTGGTGGAGTATTTTCTCTCGTTGTAGTACTAAGCTTTTCCCATTCTTTTCTCTCTTCTTCCATCTTTATCTTTGTCTCTTCTGGAGTCGGGGAATTAAGTATTTTATCTATTTCTTCTTGTGATAGCCATTTGACAGATTCTTCAGTAAGGCCGAAATCTTCCAAGGTTTTCTTTGCTTGAGCATTCGCAATATTAATTAATTGTGAAAATGTCAATAAGAATATGAAGATTATACTGCCTATAAATACTGCTTTACTATTAAGCAATATATATTTTAAATATTTCATAAATTAAATAAGGTTAAATGGTTAATATCACATCAATTATATCATATCTCTATTCCCATAATCATATATTTGTGGATATGTATAAGATATTGCCAAAAACTATAATATACGCTAGTATATATTTACTATGGTAAATCGA
>CAZDRC010000036.1:0-5389 GCA_964507965.1 uncultured Candidatus Saccharibacteria bacterium | reverse complement strand
TATATGCGACTACTAGGAATTGATTATGGCAGTAAGCGTATTGGCATTGCTCTATCTGATGATGGAGGAGAGTTCGCTATACCTGTAATAGTCATAGAGAATACGAAAAATAATATAAAAGAGATAGTAGATTTAGCAAATAAGAATCTAGTGAAGGAAATAGTAATAGGGGAATCGAAGAATTATAAAGGAGAAGACAATGCAATCATGGAGAAAAGTCTAGAATTGAAAAATAAATTAGAAGAGAAAGGATTCAAGGTATATATGGAACCAGAATTCATGACAAGTATGAATGCAGAGAGATTCCAAGGGAAGAATGATATGCTAGACGCTTCGGCAGCAGCACTCATATTGCAGAGTTATCTAGATAGACGGAAGAATAAATAAATATAATATATAAATATGATTACATATGAAGATTTTACAAAAGTAGAAATACGAGCGGGGAAAATAATCTTAGCAGAGAATATTCCTAATACAGATAAATTATTAAGACTCATGGTGGATCTAGCCGAGGAGAGTCCTAGGCAGATAGTGTCTGGTATATCTATGTATTTCCCTGATCCAACAACTCTCATAGGTAAAATCTGTATGTTCGTGACCAATCTCGAACCGAGAATGATAAAAGGTTTCGAAAGTAATGGCATGCTATTCGCATTATCTACTCCAGAAGGTCAGTTCTCATTACTTGAGCCAGATCAGAATATACCAATAGGATCAAAAGCAAAATAAAATAATTATAAATATATGTTATTCACTGATTTATTAGATCCACATAAAATAATATTAACCTTTGGGCTTATCGGTATAATTCTTATTATTTTTGCAGAATCTGGATTATTTTTCGGATTCTTTTTTCCTGGAGATTCACTACTCTTCACTGCTGGATTCCTCGCTTCACAAGGATTGCTTTCATTGACTATCCTTCTTATAGGAACATTTATAGCTGCAGTTCTCGGTGATAATGTAGGATATTGGACAGGGAAGAAGGCTGGTCCTGCACTTTTTGTAAGAGAAGATTCTACTTTTTTTAAAAAGAAATATATATCAGATGCACAGAGTTTCTATGAGAAATATGGTAAGAAGACTATTATACTCGCTAGATTCATACCTATTGTTAGAACCTTCGCTCCTATTGTCGCTGGTATAGGTAATATGAAATATAAGATTTTCTTTTCCTATAATATTCTCGGTGGCTTCATCTGGACATTCGGATTGACACTATCAGGATTCCTCCTAGGGAAAAGTATACCGAATGCAGATAAATATCTATTACCGATAATTATAATAATTATATTAACTTCATTTATCCCAGCTCTTACACATTTCTTTAAGAGGAAAGTATAGTACAATATATAGGTTAGGGTTAAACAATATGTTCACCAATACTTTATTAAAATTGTTCCCACCTCCGAAGTTCCTAGACATTCCGTATTCTGGATTAGATATATCTGATGATGCAATTCGTTGTATTGATTTTTCCCATCATGCGAAACATTTATCAATACATAAATATGGCATGAAGCCTCTACCAATAGGAACAATAGAATCAGGAAATATAAAGAATAAAGATGTATTGATAAATACATTATCTGAATTCCGTAAAGAATCGAATCTCTATACTGTGAAGGTTTCTCTTCCAGAAGAGAGAATGTATCTTTTCAAAACAGAGATATTCGCTACTAGCGAACAAGAAATAAAACAGAATATTGAATTCAAATTAGAAGAGAATGTACCACTATCTGCTTCTGATGCTATTTTTTTCTTTGATATTATCCCTAATACTGTAGAAGAAGAAGATAAAAGATTCGCTAGTGTTTCTGTTGCCCCTCGCGACTTGGTAATATCATATCTAGATGCCCTGAGATCTGCAGGCTTAATGACTATATCATTCGAAGTTCAGGCCAAGGCTTGTGCACATTCTCTTATACCATATAAATCAAGAGAAACAGTTATTATTGTTAATATTATGGATCATAAGAGTGGTCTATACGTAGTATGTGGTAGGACAGTCTGCTTCACATCTACCATATCATGGGGGAAGAAAAATATGGAAAATACAGAAAATATCCATGATGCTATAGATGAATTGAAAAGAGAATTAGGAAAAGTGAATTCATATTGGGTATTACATGGACACGGTACGATAATAAGCAAGATAATACTTTCTGGTAGAGGAGCTCTATCACCAGGTCTAGTCTCTCATTGTTCTCCTGATGCGAAAATAGTAGCCGAAATAGGCCAAGTCTGGAAGAATGCATTCCCGATTGATAAATATATTCCACCTATTCATCTGGAAGATTCTCTAGACTATGCTGTGGCTTCTGGATTAGCATTACCTAGATTCTTGAATTAATTATAAAGAGATGATTTATTATACACTTTTACCAGAAGATGAAATAAGAACTTTACGAAAGGAATATCGTATCCGACTTCTGATTACTATGATTTTTTTTCTTTCATGCATCTTTCTTTTTGGTATTTTTTCTCTTATGCCTTCATATTTATTTTTCTATAATAAAGAAGATAGAGCTATAGAGATAGCTTCTGAACTAGAGAAGGGAAGGATAGCTCGTGGAGCAGATATAATAGAGAAAGAATTGAAAGATGATAATAAAATAATAAAAAAAGTATTATCTAGCTTCAGCAATACTTCTAATCATTCTGAATTGATACAGAATATATTATCTAATCGCAATAATGGAATACTTATTAACTCTTTCAATGTATCGAAGGATGAGGGTACTAGTACACCTATTGAAATAGTATTCCAAGGCAAGGCATCTACCAGAGAGGTATTGATAGCATTCAAAGATGGATTAGAAAAAGAAAGGAATTTCTCAAAGGTTGAATTACCAGTGTCTGATCTAGCCAAGAGCAAAGACATATCATTCTCTATACGCCTAACATCTAGGACTAAAGAAGAAATGATGAATAAATAATATGAAAGCGAATCACAAACATTATACATTAATACTTTTCTCAATAATCACTCTATTGGTCACTTCTATTGGTTATTTCGTATTGTATCGTATGATAATGTTTGAATCTGATAAATCAGAGAAAGCCTCAATAATAATTGCAACAGATGATCAGAGGAAATTATTGGAACAAGAATTGGAGAAAATCCACCAATCTTCGAAGGAAGAGAGAGCTTATGTTTCAGGATTGATTATAGATAAAGATGAAATTGTCACCTTTATTGAGGAAATAGAGGAAATAGGTATTGATACTGAAACTGATATTAGTATCTCTACTATAGATTCTAATGATACTTCTATAAAGAAAGATGGTGATATTGGATATCTTAGATCACATATAGTGGTGAAGGGGTCTTGGCAGAATACTATGAGAGCATTATTGTTAATAGAGAATATGCCTTACGGTATTGTCGTTAATAATATAAGATTAGAAGGTAGAGAAGACAGATGGGACATGTCTCTAGATGTAAAAGCACTTATTAAATAATCATATGAGTATAACAAAAGAAATAGGGAAGAACCCACGCATAGACTGGATATTGATTCTCACAATAAGTTTTATTATAGCTGTGGTTGTGGTTCTGGGTTCGGTATACCTTTACAAAATCGTAACAATAGATAAGATAGTCAATACTGATGCTTCAAAGGTAGAATTTAGTAAATTCTTTGATCAGAAGGCTCTTTCTGAATTGATGAATAATTATTCTGAAAGAGAGAAGGTACAAGAGAAGGCGAGGGTTATGTATACTGGTTTCGGCGATCCTTCTCTATAGAATTTTGTTAATTATATAAGCCCCTGTAGTTCAATGGATAGAACTGCGGACTTCTAAGCCGTCAATGTTGGTTCGATTCCAACCGGGGGCACCGAGAGTGAATATTTATTTTTTGTGCGCGATGCAGGACTCGAACCTGCGACCTTCTCAGTGTAAATGAGTTGCTCTACCAACTGAGCTAATCGCGCATTATTATTTTACCGATTATCTTCTTGCTTTTTCCAAATACTATCATAGACTGTAGGAATATGGAAATCAATATCCTATATGAAGACAAGGATATCATAGCAGTGGACAAGCCTGCAGGGCTTATTGTGCATACAGATGGTAGAACGAAGGAGTCTACATTGACTGATTGGATACTAGAGAAGTATCCAGAAACGAAGAATGTAGGAGAGCTTATGGGTGATATAGAGAGACCAGGAATAGTGCATAGACTAGATAGAGATACTTCTGGAGTGATACTTATAGCGAAGACGAAGGAAGGTCATAAATGTCTGAAGGATCAATTCCAGAATCGTACAATAAAGAAGAAATATCTCGCCTTCGTCTATGGAGAAATGAAAGACGAATATGGAATAATAGATAGACCAATAGGTAGGAGTAGTACTGATTTCCGGAAATGGTCTGCGACACGTGGTACGAGAGGGGAGATGAGAGAGGCGAATACATATTGGAATCTCATAGCAAAGAAAGATGGTTATTCCCTGATAGAAGTAGAACCGAAGACTGGCAGAACACATCAGATCAGAGTACATATGAAGGCTATTAATTACCCAATTGTATCAGATAAATTATATGCTAATACCAAATCTAAATCTTTAGGATTTATTCGCACTGCTTTACATTCTTATTATATTAATTTCAAAAATTATAAGGGAAAGAATATAGAAATAGTTGCTTCTTTACCAGATGATTTCAAATATGCTATTAAGAAATTAGATATGGAAGAATTTGCTAAAAGTAAGGGCATATGTTAAATTAGTTCTTACTAAAAGAATATTATGTCAACTAATAAAAACGTTATATCTACAGTGAATATTGAAGAGAGGAAGTCTATAGATCTCCGATCTGGAGACACTGTGAAAATCTGGCAGAAAGTCAAAGAAAAGGACAAGGTACGTCTGCAAGCTTTCGAAGGTCTAGTACTCGCTAGGAAGCACGGTAGTGAAGCCGGTGCGACATTCACTGTACGCAAGGTTATGGATGGCGTGGGTGTTGAGAAGATTTTCCCTCTATATTCTCCTATGATAGGTAAGATAGAGATACTCCGTCGTTCCAAGGTCCGTAGAGCAAAGCTATACTTTATCCGTGATAAAGCTTCAAAAGAAATAAAGAGACAAATGCGTAGACTACTCGCAATAGAACCAGGACAGAATACTGATACTAGAGTTGTAACAGAAAAAGGGGAGGAGAAGAAAGAAGAGGTGAAGGCATAGTTCTTCGTTTATTTATATGTTATATGCACGGGTGGTGTAATGGTAAACATGTACGCTTGAGGTGCGTATGCCGTAAGGCGTGGAGGTTCGAGTCCTCTCCCGTGCACCAGTAGTAACTTGTTCGGAATTAAGAATATGGAGCGATTTTGCGGAAGCCAAAATCGCGCTTTGATTTTCGCCAAAACCCTTTCCGCCT
>CAZDRC010000035.1:2023-5546 GCA_964507965.1 uncultured Candidatus Saccharibacteria bacterium | reverse complement strand
TTTTCTAATGACCCTATAAGTATATATTATGAAGACAGATTTTGTCAAATCAAGGTTCTTAGGTTAAAATGATATGTATATATGTCTAACCCATTTGACAAAACATTCTTCCGTTTCG
This sequence comes from uncultured Candidatus Saccharibacteria bacterium, assembly GCA_964507965.1. Classification (GTDB taxonomy): domain Bacteria; phylum Patescibacteriota; class Minisyncoccia; order Phycocordibacterales; family PALSA-1337; genus CAIOGI01. The sequence continues at coordinate 5,428 of CAZDRC010000035.1, read as the reverse complement.
TATTCGGATTTTCTATAATACTTTTAATTAGTTTTGCTATTTTATACTTTACAATGGAATATAGTCATGTCTTAGATGGTAAAGATATGATAATCACCACAGAGAAATAATAATTCTATTATTTTTATAACACTTTCTATATAGTAAATATATAGATATTCTAGAAGGCGTTATTGACGTCTATTTTCTTTTATTTTATAAGAAAAATTTTATTCTTTTTTTATTCTTTTTTTATTTCGGCTTCATAACTCTCTGTTACGATGCGTACATTATTAATTAATAAAAAAATAATTATGCGAATAACTATATTATTGCTTGCTTTTTTCTTACCTTTTATTACATATGCTAGTACAGACATAACTAATGGCTCACCATCAGGCAATGTCTATTGGACTGCTGATAATAGCCCATATATATTACATGATGATATATCAATACTTACTGGAAAAGATTTCACCATTGGTCCTGGTGTGACTATTATGTCTGCTTCTACAACAGAATATGAATATGGTCCACATTCTATCTATATAGATAAGAATAGTGTTCTATCAATACAGGGAAATATAGAAAATCCAGTGAAGATAATAAATGTACCTATATATAGTAATGGTGGTACCACAACAATATCCTATACTCATATTTCTGGCGCAGATACAGCTATAGATGCTAGAGCTAGTAATATTACTATTAACAATAGTGAGATTTCTAATAATACTATAGGAATATTATCTAATATTTGGACCCCCCATCCTTTTCTAATGTATAAAGATATTGGTGATTCTGATTATGGTATCGGTGGAATAGGTAATGCTTTAGATATGGATACAGAACAGAATATTATAGAAATCCACGATAGTATAATAGAGAATAACAAAGAGTATTCAATTATAAATAAGACTTCCAATACTATTGATGCTAGGGATAATTGGTGGGGGAATTCTCTCGGTCCAGAGAATATATTGGGACCAGTACAGGTAGATCCATGGAAAGTAAAGAATAGGGAAAGTATATGTTGTTCCAATATTCTTTTCTTACCCGGTCTAGAAGCTAGCCGTCTATACAAGAAAGAAAATGGAGTATTCTGGAATAGTGAGAATACTCTATGGGAGCCTAATAGGAATGATGATGTCCGGAAACTTTTCCTAGATAATGATGGGTATAGTATAGATCCATCTATATACACATCTGATATCCTTGATTCTGCATTCGGAAGAAAGGATATCTATAAGAGCTTTATCGCCAAGATGGAGGCGATGGTTGCGGAGAAAACTATTAATACTTGGTTACCATTCGCTTATGATTGGCGTATGAATGTACCAGATATTGTGAATGGTAATACGAAATATGAGAACAATAATAAAAATCTAATAGAAGAAGTATATAATCTAGCTAGTACATCGAAGACTGGTAAAATCAGTATAGTTGCTCATAGTAATGGTGGTTTAGTAGCGAAGATGCTAGGTGAAGAATTGGAAAAGCGAGGCAAAATAGATGTTCTAGATAAAGTAGTACTAGTAGCTGTTCCAGAGCTCGGTACACCACAAGCTGTGGCTGGAATATTACATGGAGATAATCAATCAATGCTCGCTGGAATAATACTCACTAGTGGTGTAGCTAGAACTCTAGGTATCAATATGTCTAGTGCCTATGGTCTATTACCGTCAAAAGAATATTTCAATAGATTTTTCGGTCCAATTATAACTTATGCAGGAAAGGCCCTATATAGCTATGATTCATTCAAGAGTTTTCTTGCGGGTATATTCGATGGTAGATCAGAACCGAAGGAATCAGATCTTGATACACCAGCTGTATTGAATAGTAAAATTATTACAAAAGCAGAATGGCTACATGATATTATTGATAATTGGCAATTCCCAGATAATATAGGAGTATTCTCTATTGCTGGCTGGGGTATGCCGACTACAGAAAGTATTAAATATAATAAAAATTTCAAAAACACAGAAATAATAAAGAATGCAGAAGGTGATGGTACAGTTCTCACTAGAAGTGCTATAGGATATAGGGATGATAATATATATATTAATCAGGCTTTATTGAAGCATAATGAGAATAAAGAGATTCTACACAACAATATATTAGAATATGATTCTACAAAATCAATTGTATCTACGATATTATCTACTAGTTCTAAATCTTTATTAGATAATATTCAATTACCACCATATATGTCATATAATAAACCGAATGCAAATGATTATTCGTGGCTGTCCTTCATAACTGTAAGTGTGCATTCTCCAGTAGATCTTAATATTTATGATAGTCGTGGTGGACATATGGGACTAATACCATTACCAGATCATCCAGATTCAGACATATTATGGATGGATAATACTATAGGCGGCACATATGATTTTATCGGAGAAAATAAGTATTTCACTATTCCAGCAGATGATAATTATATAATACAATTAAAAGGCACTGATTATGGAACATATACTCTGAAAGTTGATAAATTCATAGGTGCGGATATGGTAAATGTAGATAGTGTTGTCTATACAGATCTTCCTGTAACACCATCTCTAATAGCTAGTACTACAGCAAGCTCTTTCAGCCTCGCTCCTATTCTCAATGTAGATACTAATGGGGATGGGAAGATAGATAAGAGATTGAAGCCGGAACATAGAGAAAAGGAAGATAAAGATAAGAAGAAAGATAAGAATAAGGATAATAATAGGAATAAAGAAAAGGGAAAAGATAATAAGGATAATATAGAAAGAGAAGGTGAAAATAATAAGAAAAAGTAATTATTGACTTGTAAAAGGTGAATATGATAGTGTAGTAATAAAGGCCAGAGACAGAAGGCATATTAAGACCTTCCGAGGTGTTCTAACTCTTTAGCCTTTATTTATAAAGGTCGTATAGTTTATAGGAAAATATAAAAATCAAAATGGCGCGTACAAAAACGCAGAAGAAGGAGATCATTGATAAAGTGGGGGATATTATAAAGGATTCTAAAACAATAGTTTTTGTTAATTTTCACGGTCTAAAGGTAGATGATACTGTGCTAGTCCGTAGGAAGCTGCGAAGTGATGGTATAGGTTTCTTCGTAGCAAAGAAGACTCTTACAGAGAAAGCTATTTCTAATGGTCAAAACAGCAAGAAAATATCTGGAGATATGCCAGAACTTGCTGGTGAATTAGGACTTGTCTATGGTAAGGATCTAATTGCCCCAGCTAGGGAAATATTTAGTTTTCAAACAAAATTGAAAAATAGTATTTCTATTCTTGGAGGTATATTCGATAATAGGTTCATGTCCAAGCAAGAAATGATGGATATTGCACTTATTCCAGAAGAGAAGACTCTCAGAGCAATGTTCGTTAATGTTATCAATTCACCTATTCAAGGCTTCGTTATGGCTCTTAGTGAAATATCTAAGAAAAGATC
>CAZDRC010000035.1:0-1923 GCA_964507965.1 uncultured Candidatus Saccharibacteria bacterium | reverse complement strand
AAATGGAAAACGTAGAAGTACCAGCAAAATTCAAATCAATTGTAGAATCAATAGAAACTATGTCTGTTCTCGATCTCAATGAATTAGTAAAGCTTCTTGAGAATAAGTTTGGAGTATCAGCTGCAGCAGTTGCAGTAGCAGCTCCAGCTACAGGTGGTGCATCAGCTGAGGAGGAGAAAAGTACAGCTAATGTACATCTTACAGCAGCAGGAGATCAGAAAATAGCAGTTATAAAGGTTATAAAGGAAGTATTAGGTCTTGGTCTAAAGGAAGCTAAGGATCTAGTAGATAGTGCACCAGCATTAGTAAAAGATAATCTTAAGAAAGAAGATGCCCTAGCATTGAAGAAAAGGATCGAAGAAGCTGGTGGAAAGGTAGAATTGAAATAATTACTGTTCTAGACTAATTAAATACCCTTATGGAAATTCTCTCACAATTATTTGGGAGTGTATCGAGAGTCAAACTGATGCGTCTGTTCCTCTTTAATCCAGATAGCGCTTTTTCTCTAGCAGATATTGTAAGGAGAGTAAAAATTGATTCAAAGGAAATAAGAAGCGAGATTATACGTCTTATTAATTCTAGGATTGTAAAGAAGCGTTCTGTTATAAAGGATATATATTCTAAGAAGAAAGGTGAGAAGACAAAGGTAATTCGTAGGATAAATGAGCTAGGATATTCTCTTGATTCTAGATTCCCATATTTACAAGCTCTTAAGAATCTACTGATTATAGTAAGTCTTCATGCTGATGAAGGTCTAATAAGGAAATTCTCTAGTATTGGTAAAATGAAGCTATTCATAGCTTCAGGAGTATTCATACAGGAATGGGATACTAGAATTGATCTATTGATAGTAGGAGATGATCTCAATATACATAGATTAGAAACAGTAATGCAGTCTATTGAATCAGAGGTTGGTAAGGAAATATCATATTCAGTTTTCGATACAGAAGACTTCGAATATCGTCTCGGCATACATGACCGTCTCATAAGAGATATTCTAGATTCACCACATACAGTACTTATCGATAGAATAGGAATATCTGATACTGATAATAGTAACAATTAGAGAATATCCACAAAATCCCCTTTACAGGGAATTTTGTATGTTATAATAGTTATATTACAAATTTAGTAATTATTAGTTTTATTAATAAAATTTTATGATGTTAATACAAGATTGGAGTGATAATTTCACTAATTCATTGCAGGGAGTATGGGGTGGGGTTATGAGTATAGTTCCTGCACTTGTACTAGCTGTGATCATCTTTGCTATTGGATGGTTATTAGCAGTACTTATAGAGAAGATTGTAGAAAGTGTTTTCAAAGCAATAAAGGTTGATGCAGCTTTGAAAAGTGCTGGTCTCGACGATGTTATGAAGAGAACAGGTCATGAATTGAATTCAGGACTATTTGTCGGATCATTGGTAAAGTGGTTCATAATCGTAGTATTCCTAGTAGCATCTTTTGATGTTTTGAATCTTACTCAAGTTAATATGTTCTTGAGAGATGTTGTACTATCTTATCTACCTCAAGTTATCATTGCTGTTCTTGTGCTTATGGTAGCTGTTGTAATAGCTGAAGCTATGCAGAAAGTAGTTATGGCTAGTGCACGAGCTGCTCATGTAAAGTCAGCACATCTTCTCGGAGTTATAACAAGATGGGCAATATGGATATTCGCTCTTCTTACTGCATTATTCCAATTAGGAGTTGCACCAGCACTTATACAGACTGTTGTTATGGGTATCGTTGCTGGACTCGCTCTCGCTATTGGTCTTGCATTTGGTCTCGGTGGCAAGGATTATGCAGCTGGAGTTATCGATAAAACAATGAAGAAATTGTCGGAGAAAGAATAGATTTTCTCTTAATTTTAAAGAAAGATTATAGCTCTTTATTGAGCTATTTTCTTTTATATAATTACACCCT
>CAZDRC010000034.1:0-6360 GCA_964507965.1 uncultured Candidatus Saccharibacteria bacterium | reverse complement strand
TAGAGCAACGCTTTTGTAAAGCGAAGGTCCCCAGTTCGAGTCTGGGAGGTGGCTCCAATAGATTAATCAGAATAGTATATTACCTAACCTTAGCCTTATAGATCTTTATAGTTGTGGTTTCTATTTTCTTATGGAGAGCATCTACTTCGCTATTAGTTAGTGTCTTATCTAGTGATCTATATGTAATGCGATAAGCATAGCTAATATTATCTTTGCCGAATTTATTTTCATTTTCATATTTATCTAGAAGTTCTACTTCTTCGACTATCTCTGGTACAGTCTCTCTCACAAGGTCAAAATAATCATTCGGTATGAAATTATTCTTCACTATGAAGGAAATATCACGTACTATAGGTGGATATTTACTAACTTCAATGAATTTATGATCAAGCATTAATTGTTTCTTCACTCGTATATCATCTGACCATAATAGTCGTATATCTGGAAGCTCAATATTTATAATAGCTAATCTCTCTAGACCGAAACCGAAGGCCCAGCCATTATATTTCTTCGAATCAACACCTAATTTCTCAAGTACTGTCGGCTGTACTATACCTGCTCCTAGCACTTCTACCCATTTTCCATTCTTATCTACTTCCATTTCCAGACTATCATAAGTATATGGGAAAGTATCTGGATTAAATCTATACTTTATATTTTTTCCGAAAACAGCCTGAGCTATCTCTACTAATATATCTTGCAAATCCTTCTGCTTGATAATCTTGTCCTTATTCTGACATAAATAAAGTCCGTCAATCTGATGGAAGACATTCATATGATTCCTATCGATTTCATCTTTTCTATAAACTTTTCCATATGATATAACTCCTATTTCTTCACCATTTTCCAATCTTTTCTTTATCTCTGGTAAATTGAAATAGTAATACCACATAACTGTAGTATGTGTTCTTAGAATATTTTCTTTATCGAGATAATATGTATCACTTTTACTTCTAGCTGGATGATCAGCGGGGAAATCGAATAGATCAAAGCTTTCCTTTGCTGGCACTATCTCTGGTATTGTTATTTGATCAAATTTCTTCAATATAGGTAATACAGTGACTCTCTCTATAAGTTCATTTATCGGATTACCTTTGGTCCTAGATAGATCTGGCATTGCTAGATACTTCTTTATACGTATAGCCTCTATATCTTGCCTTTTTTCTAAGTCTTTCCTTATTTTTTCTTCTTCTTTTTTCTTTACTATTAACATGCATATATTCTAGCTTAATATAGATTTTTTTGCTATAATTAGAGCATAATATGGCAAAGGAAAAGCAAGATAAAGAAAAGAAAGGTAAAGACAGTTATGGTGCTGATTCTATACAGGTATTAGAGGGCTTAGAGCCTGTCAGACGTCGTCCTGGAATGTATATAGGTACTACAGGTCCTGATGGCCTACATCACCTTATAAATGAGATTTTCGACAATAGCCGTGATGAAGCCATGGGTGGCTTTGCTGATCATATAGAGGTAACTCTATTACCTCATAATCGGGTGAGAATTGTCGATAATGGAAGAGGTGTACCTGTGGATATCCATAAAGCTACCAAGGTCTCTGCTTTAGAGACTATTATGACGGTTCTACATGCTGGAGGGAAATTCGGCGGTGATGAATCCGGATACAAGGTCTCTGGTGGACTGCATGGTGTAGGAGCATCAGTAGTGAATGCTCTATCTGTCTATACTCAAGTCTTCGTTCATAAAGATGGTGATATATATACTCAAGAATATTCTCAAGGCAAGAAGAAATATAATGTGAAGAAAGTTGGTAAGACGAAAGATCATGGAACTATAGTTATATTCGAACCAGATATTGAGATTTTCAAGGAAATTACTTTTGATTTTGTTCGTATAGTGAACTATCTCCGTCAACAAGCATATCTTACAAAGGGTTTGAGAATTACTGCTATAGATGCTAGAGACTATACAGGAGAGGAATTGAAATTCGATAAAGACGGATCTTTGGAAATCAATGAAAATACTTTCTATTTAAAGGATTTGAATTTAGAATCTCCATCCCACGCCTTCTATTTCGAAGGGGGGCTTTCTTCACTTGTGAAATTTACCAATCAAATATTAAAACCTATTCATAAGAATATTTTCTATATTGAGAAGAAAACAGATGGAGTAGAATCTGTAGAAATTGCTTTACAATATGCAGATGATATATCTGCTCGTGTACTAACATTCGCAAATAACATTTATAATTCCGAAGGCGGTACCCATCTCACTGGTTTCAAAACTGCTTTGACAAGAACCCTCAATACTTATGCGAAGAATAATAATCTTTCGAAAGAAAGTGGTGAAGATAATTTCACAGGTGATGATGTAATGGAAGGTCTTACAGCTGTAGTATCTGTTAAGATGCGTGAGATACAGTTTGAAGGTCAGACAAAGGCGAAACTAGGAACTACGGAAGCCCAAGGTTTAGTCGCTTCTGTATTCGGTGAGGCATTCTCATCTTTTCTAGAAGAGAATCCAGATGATGCGAAGGCGATAATTACGAAGATAGTACTCGCTATGAAGGCTAGGAAGGCTGCAAAGGCCGCGAAGGATAGTGTATTACGAAAGGGTGCATTAGAAGGTATGACTCTTCCTGGTAAGCTTGCGGATTGCCAGAGTCATCATGCTTCAGAATCAGAACTTTTCATAGTTGAGGGAGATTCTGCTGGTGGTACAGCAAAGACTGGACGTGATAGAAGTATACAGGCGATACTTCCACTCCGAGGCAAGATACTCAATATTGAAAGAGCTCGTCTGGATCGTATGCTCGGTTCAGAACAGATAAAAAATCTAGTATTAGCATTCGGTACTGCTATTGGTGATACATTCGATATTTCTAAACTCCGTTATCATAAGATAATACTTGCTACAGATGCAGATGTCGATGGTGCACATATACGAACACTTATACTCACTTTACTTTACAGATATTTCAAACCTCTTATAGAAGGTGGATTTGTTTATATTGCACAGCCTCCATTATACAAGGTGAAAAGGGGTAAGGAAATAATGTATTTCTATAGTGAAGAAGAGAAGACCAAGGCTCTAGGTGGAGAAATAGATGAAATAGAAGAAATAGAAGAATCAGATGAACAAATATTAGAAAGAGCAGGTGCAGAAGAAGAAATAGAAGGTGAAGAGATAAAAAATAAAAAAAGTAAAGTACATATACAACGATACAAGGGTCTAGGAGAAATGAATGCAGATGAACTCTGGGAGACTACTATGGATCCAGAGAATAGAATATTAAAGAGAGTGAATATCGATGATGCACAAGAAGCCGATAAAGTATTCGATATGCTTATGGGTACAGATGTACCTTCTAGGAAGATGTTCATACAGTCCAATGCGAAGAAAGCTACCATTGACATTTAATACAAAATGATATAGAATGCGCCTGTTATGACTAATAATACTATTATGAATAAGACCGCCCTAAAGATAAGTATATTGGCAATATTCACAATTATTGCTTCTTTTGTTCTATTTCCTATGAAGGCTGATGCTATTAGATTCGAGCCTACCAATATTATTGATCCTTTCTGTCTATTCAGTTGTGATGATGATGAACCAGATACTGTAGTACAGAATATTACAAATACTAATAGTAATAATGTTGATAGTTATAATACTATCAATACTACTAATAATAATACAGGTGGATCCAATCAGGATTCAATATCTCCTATTGTATATAATGAAATATATACCGGCCGAATATATGAAACACCTACAAATAATTACTCCAACTATAGTTACAATTATGATTATCCCTATAATTATAATAATAACTATAATAACAATTCTAATTACAATAATTATCCTCAATTGACTGCTACTTGTTATGCCAATACTAGTCGTACTACTGTCGGCACCAATGTAGTATGGAGAGCCTATGCTAGTGGAGGTAATGGATCATATACATATAGCTGGTCTGGTACAGATGGCAAATATGGCTATAGCAATATATTGAGTACTTATTATAATACTTCAGGTATAAAGTCAGCATCTGTTAGGGTATATTCCAATGGTTCACAGACTAATGTTCAATGTTCTAATATTGTTATAGATCCTATTTATTACAATAATTACAATCCTACATATATTACCCCAACTTATATTACTCCTACTTATGTGAATCCAGTTTATATTAATCCTAATGATATTCAATTAGGTTGTTCTGCTGATAAGATCTCCACTACTATAGGTTCTCCTATAACATGGGTTACAGAAGTCTATCCTAATAATCAGATCTATACTTATGCTTGGACTGGTACGGATGGTATATCTAGTAATCAAAGCTCATTTGTAAAATATTATAATACTTCTGGTCTGAAGAGCGCTTCGGTTACTGTTACGAATCAATATGGTCAGAGTAGGTCTCAAGCATGTACTAATACTGTTTCTGTAAAATCAAAACAGTATATACCTGTAAAGGTAGTACCTGTAGAATCTGTAGAGAAAGTTCCAGTAGAAAAGACGAATGATGATCTCTCTGCAGCATCACTATTCTCCCTAAAGGGTGTACCTTGGGGCTGGGTTGCTGTACTAGTTATACTTATACTTTTCGGTACTGTTGTCTATCTATTAGTAAATAGGAGGAAGTTATAATTATCTCCTCTCCACTATCTCCTTCACCATTCTTTCCACTACTTCATCCTCGCTTAATTGTCCGATTTGTCCATGATCACGACTCTCTAGAGTGACTTTACTTATTTCTATATCCTTATCTCCTATTATTATAAAATAAGGAATACGCATGACTTTTGCTTCACGGATTTTCTTGCCGAAACCTTCTTTACTTAGATCTATTTCTACTCTTATTCTTCTTTCCTTCAATTTCTCATATATTTCATTTGCTTTTGCATGATGTGCTTCTGCTATCGGTATCACCTTTACTTGTACAGGAGATAACCAAAGAGGGAAATTACCACCATAATGTTCTATGAGAAAACCTATGAAGCGTTCATGCGTACCAAGCGGTGCTCTATGAATACAGAGCGGTGTCTGTTCCTTACCCTCATTGTCTATATAAGTTAGATTAAATCTTTTTGGTACTGCAAAATCTACTTGATTGGTAGCTAGGGTGAATTCACGACCGATAGCGCTCCATACCTGTACATCTATTTTTGGTCCATAGAAGGCAGCTTCATTTGCAATTTCAATATATGGAATATTTGATTCTATCAGTACATTCCTTACCATATCTTCTGTTTTTTTCCATAGTTCTGGTTCATTTACAAATTTATCTCCTAGATGTTTCGGATCATGAGTGGAGAAACGCATTATGTATTTCTCTATTCCAAAGATTTTGAAATATTTGAGATACATTTCATTTACAGCTCGGAATTCATCTGCAAATTGTTCTTCTGTACAATATATATGTGCATCATTCATCTCTAACATTCTGACTCTCATAAGGCCAAAGAGTTCTCCACTTTTCTCATGCCTATAACATGTACCGTATTCTGCTAGTCTCAAAGGAAGATCTTTATAGCTTCTCTGTGAAAAAGAAAAAATCTTATGATGATGAGGACAATTCATAGCTTTTAAATAATATTTTCCACCTTCGTATTCCATAGGCGGGAACATGCTCTCTTTATAATATGGCAAATGTCCACTTTTCAAATACATTGATTCTTTTGCAATATGTGGAGTTCTTACACGTTTATATCCTTGATCCTTTTCTGTTTCTTTTGCTAGTATTTCCAATTCCTCTATTATTTCTGCACCATTTGGTAACCATAGAGGTAATCCTGGTCCCACATCATCGTCAAAAGTAAATATCCCCAATTCTTTTCCTAATTTTCTATGATCTCTTTTCTCTGCTTCTATTTTCTGTTTTTCATATTCATCTAGTCTTTCCTTTGTTTCAAATGCTAATCCATATATACGTGTTAGCATTTTATTCTTCTCACTTCCGCGCCAATACGCTCCTGCAATATGAGAAAGTTTGAAACTATCTCCGTGTATGTCTTTACTTGGATTATCTATATGTCCACCACGACATAGATCAGTGAATCCACCACAAGTATATAGAGTTATTTTCTCACCTTTCTCTATTATTTCTTCTATTAATTCTATTTTATATGGATTGTCTTTGAAATGAGCTTTTGCTTCTTTTTCACTTACTTCTTTATGTGTAAATTCTTTCCATGAATTTAGATTTTTCTTCATTTTCTTTTCTATATCATGAAGGTCTTTATCAGATAACTTCACATCAGTAGGGAATTCAAAGTCATAATAAAAGCCATTGTCTATAGCGGGACCTATGGTGTTTTTCGTATTCGGATATAGCTCAAGTACAGCACTTGCTAGTAAATGTGCAAGGGTATGACGGAGGGGGTCTAGATT
>CAZDRC010000033.1:0-6659 GCA_964507965.1 uncultured Candidatus Saccharibacteria bacterium | reverse complement strand
CTTTTTTTATAAACATCTAGGTGGTCGAGAGCAATACCTGTACCCTTGGCAACACAGAAAAGCGCATCATCTGCAAGTCTTGCCTTCACACCTATTCTTCTGAATACTAATTCTGGAAAATTACGTAATATAGAGCTACCACCAGTCATGATTATTCCATAATCAATAATATCGGAAGCTAGCTCTGGCGGAGTTTCCTGCAAGACATCCTTCATCGCCTTTATCATAATATGAAGTTCCTTATTTATCGCTTTCACCACTTCATTAGTAGTAAGATCAGTAGATCGTGGAAGACCAGTGATGAAGTCCCTACCCTTCACCATCATAGTAAGCTCTTGTTCTAGAGGAATAGCAGAACCAATATTAATCTTTATATCTTCTGCAGTCTTATCACCAATAGCGAGATTGAAAGTCTTTTTCAGATAATCGGCAATAGCAGAATCTATTCTATTACCAGCACATTTCACCGATGTAGAAGCCACAATGCCACCAAGAGATATCACAGCGACATCTGTAGTACCACCACCAATATCTACCACCATATGCCCACGTGCCTCATGTATCGGTATACCAGCACCAATAGCCGCGAGTATCGGTTCCTTCACAACATAGGCATTCTTCGCACCTGCACGTATAGTAGCTTCTACCACAGCACGTCTCTCAGTAGAAGTAATACCAGCTGGAACAGAAACCATGACTTCGGGTTTAAATATATTCCATTTTGATAAGGATTTATTTATGAAATATCGAAGCATCGCTTCAGTAACACGATAATCAGCAATAACCCCATCTTTCATCGGTCTATAAGCGATAATACTATCTGGAGTTCTACCTATCATTGCCTTAGCTTCAATACCGACAGCAAGAATTTTCTTATCTTGTTCCGATACAGCCACAACAGATGGCTCATTCAATACAATACCCCTCTTTGGTATGAAAACAAGGGTATTAGCAGTCCCTAGGTCTATTCCAATTTTCGGATTAAAAAATGACATATCAATAGATTGAATAATATTCTTATTTCTGGCTTTTTGCAATTTTTATGATATAACTAACTTATGAAAAAGAGTTTAAATATAGTCAATTTCCGCATTGAGGGGGGTAGGAAACTCTCAGGGGAAATAACAGTGAGAACATCGAAAAATGGCGCTATAGGAGTGATGTGTGCTTCCCTTTTGAATAAGAATAGAACAATAATAAAGAATGCTCCGAGAATAGAGGAAGTTTTCCGTATTGCAGAAATATTAGAAAGTATAGGTGTGAAAGTAGAATGGAAAATGAATAAGAAAAGCAATGATCTCATAATCACACCATCAGATAAATTAGAGATAGAAAATATAAATAATAAAATTGCAGATCAGACAGCGAAGACAAGAGGAGGTATCATGCTTATCGGTCCATTAATACATAAGTCAAAGAATTTCAAAATCCCCCAAGCAGGAGGATGCAAACTCGGATCAAGAACAGTAACACCCTATGTCTATGCATTGGAGAATCTCGGAGTTAATATCGATACGAAAAGTGATTATTATAAAATTAGTCATAAGGGACTCAATGCATCTGAGATAGTATTATATGAAGCAGGAGATACAGTGACAGAGACAGTGATCATGGCAGCAGCAGGTATAGATGGGAAAACAGTGATAAAGTTCGCTTCTGCTAATTATCAAGTACAAGATGTATGCTTCTATCTACAACTCCTAGGAATAAGAATAGAAGGTATAGGAACATCGACACTCACTATCTATGGCAAGAAAAATATAGATACACCTGTGGAATATTTCCTAAGTGAAGATCCTATAGAAGCAATGTCACTTCTCGCTACAGCAATAGTCACAGATTCTTCTATTATCATTCGTAGATGTCCTATTGATTTCCTAGAATTAGAATTATTGAAATTAGAGAAAATGGGATTGCAATATGAAATATTAAAAAGATATAAAGCAGATAATGGTAAAACCAATTTAATAGATATCAAGATTCTACATTCTAATCTGAAAGCTCTAGATGAGAAGATACATGCACAGCCATATCCTGGTATCAATATGGATAATCTTCCCTTTTTCACTATTATAGGTGCAGTAGCAGAAGGTCAAACATTCATACATGATTGGGTCTATGAAGAGCGAGCAATATATTATAAGGAATTAGACAAGCTCGGAGCAGAGACAATACTCGCAGATCCCTTCAGATTCTATATAAAGGGTCCCACGAAGTTCCGCGCAAGTGATATCATATGTCCACCAGCTCTACGTCCAGGAATGATAATCATGATTGGTATGCTCGCTTCACCAGGAATATCCATATTGCGTGGAGTATACAATATAAATAGAGGTTATGAAGATCTAGCAGAGAGATTGAATAAGCTCGGTGCGAAGATAGAAACCTTCAGTGATAAATGAATTTGATTAAATAAATTTATGTTTATCATAAATGTCATACCAATAGTGAAAATAGTAGGGGTGAAGACTCTCTCCTACTTTACAGAAGACAATATTCCACAGGGTGCTATTGTGAACATTCCACTCAGGAAGAAAATAATAAAAGGTATTGTACTTTCTACAAGCAATGCAATGGAAATGAAGGGTGAAATAAAGAAAAGTCCTTTCGCTTTAAAGAAATTAGGAAAAGTAAGAAGTGTCAATTTCTTCTCCCCTCATTTCATGGAAGCGGTGAGTGATACAGCGGATTACTTTGCAAGTAATATAGGAAGTGTGATGAATATAGTTGCTCCAGAATATATTCTGAAAAATACTGATAAATTGAAAGTGAATAAGAGAGAAAAGAAAATAGATAAAAGTAATTTAACAAAAAAAGAAAGGTATATAGTACAAGGTGATGATGAAGAAAGATATAGCAATTGGAAAAGTCTCATACGTCAGGAATTCGCAAGGAAGAAAAGTATATTCTTCCTATTACCCACAATAGAAGAAGCAGAATATGCATGGAGTATATTGGAGAAAGGTATAGAGAAATATGTATTCCTATTACATAGTACTCTCGGAGAAAAGAAGATAATAGAAACTTGGAATAAAATAATAAATAATACTCATCCAGTAATAATAGTTTCTACCGGAGGATTCCTATCTATACCGAGAGATGATATGGAAACAATAGTAATAGAAAGAGAAAATAATAGAGCATATAAGATATTAGTGAGACCATATATAGATATGAGACGCTTCGCAGAGATATTAGCAGAGAAGAATAATATGAAAATCTTTTTCTCTGATAATTTCCTAAGATTAGAAACTCTATATAGGAAAGATAAAGGAGAGATAATAGAAGGCTCCCCTTTCAAATTCCGATCTCTCAGTACAGCGAGAGATACTCTGATAGATATGCGCCAATATGCTAAAAGTAGGGCAGAATACAGCCAAGAAGAAAATATTAGTTTCAAAATAATATCGAAAGAAGTAGAAAATCTCATAATAAGGACGAGAGAGAATAGCGAAAGAATGCTAATATTCGCTCTACGTCGCGGACTTGCACCATCTACTGTCTGTGGAGATTGTCAGAATATAGTCACATGTAATAAATGTAGCTTACCAGTAGTAGTTCACAAATCGAAATCTCCAAAAGGTGAAGAGAAAAGTTTCTTCATGTGTCATAGATGTGGAGAACGCAGATCAACAGAGGAATATTGCAAAGTCTGTGGTAGCTGGAAGCTTGCAGTCTTCGGTATTGGTATTGATCTAATAGAAGAAAAGATAAAAGATAAATTCAAAGATATAGAAATCTTCCGATTAGACGGAGAAACAATAAAGAATGAAAAAAGTGCAAAAGCTATAATACAGAAATATCATAATAAACCAGGTAGTATATTACTCGGTACAGAGATGATGTTGCAATATATGCACGATAAGATAGAGAATTCCGCTATTATATCTCTTGATTCCCTTTTCTCTATTCCTGATTTCCGCATACAAGAGAAAATATTACATATATTAATGCGTATCAGATCTCTCACTACTAGAGACTTCATAGTACAGACTAGGAAAGATGATGAGAAAGTCTTCGAATACGGTCTCAAGGGTAATATGGGTGATTTCTATAGGAATACTCTAGAAGAAAGAGAGAGATTCAATTATCCACCATATTCTACTCTGATAAAGCTAACTCTTGAAGGTAATAAAGATAATATAGTGAAGGAAATGGAAATAGCGAGAGATATACTAGATCCATACGAAATAGAAGTTTTCCCCGCCTTCACTCATACAGTGAGAGGTAAATATGTATTACATGGATTAATAAGACTCGGAACTGATAAATGGATAGATAAGACCCTTCTAGGGAAATTGCAATCCCTATCGCCTATGATATCTGTGAAAATTGATCCAGAAAATCTTCTCTGATTTGCTATAAAATCAGAGAATAAGTATAGTATATCTATGATAGAAATAGTGAATAGTAAGAATCCAGTACTAAGAAAGAAGGCGAAAGCTGTGCCTATTTCCCATATAAAGGAAGCAGAAATACAAAAAATAATAAATAATATGAAATCCATTCTGAAAACACAGAATGATGGTATAGCTATTGCTGCACCACAGATAGGAGTGAGTCAGAGGATATTCGTAGTCTCCGGAACTGTATTGAAACTTGCAGATAAGAAATATAAAGGTGATGGGAATGATCTCGTATTTATTAATCCAGAAATAATAAAAATATCAAAAGAGAAACAAGAAGTAGAAGAGGGATGCCTTTCTGTCAGATGGAAATATGGATATATGAAAAGAGCAAAGAAAGTAAGTATAAAAGCATACAATGAAAAGGGAGAGAAGATAGAACGTGGAGCTAGTGGTGTATTAGCCCAAGTCTTCCAACATGAGATAGATCATCTAGAAGGTATACTCTTCACAGATAATGCCTATGATGTCCGAGATATGCCACCAGAGAATATGAAAGCGAATGTGGGATTCTTCGGTACTCCAGAATACGCTGTTATGACATTGGATAAGCTATATGAAAGCGGTTTCAATATATCATTCATAGTAACTTCTCCAGATAAGCCGAAGGGTAGGAATCTCATTCTATCCCCTTCACCGACGAAGCTCTGGGCAAAGAAGCATAATATACCGGTACTAGAACCAGTGAAATTGAAGGATCCAGAATTCGAAAAAGAATTGAGAAAATATAATTGTGATGTATTCATAGTCACTGCTTATGGCAGGATAATCCCAGATAATATTATCAATATTCCGAAAGCAAAAACTCTCAATATCCATGCTTCCCTTCTACCGAAATATCGCGGATCATGTCCTATAGAAAGTGCAATATTAGCAGATGATAATAATACTGGTGTGACTATTATGCGTATTGATAGTGATATGGATCATGGACCTGTCATAGCACAGAAAGAAGTAAGATTGGAACCATGGCCACCGAGAAGAGAGGCACTAGGTAAAGCACTCGTAGAGGTAGGTAATGAACTCCTAATATCTATGCTATCAGATTGGGTAAATGGCAATATAGAAGAGAAAGAACAAGATCATAGTAAAGCTACATATACAGATAAGATAGTGAAGGAAGATGGTCTAATTAATCTAGATGATGATCCTTATAAGAATTATTTGAAAATACAGGCATATCATGGATGGCCTGGTACATATTTCTTCTATAAGGGTATAAGAGTGAAGATTGCGGAAGCTTCATGGAAAGAAGGTATGTTATTTATTGAGAAAGTAATACCAGAAGGTAAGAAGGAGATGCTCTATAAGGATTTCCTCAGATAATCATCATTACTGACTATTATATTCTCCCCTATTATCTGTGCTTTTGCAGTGAGATAATACAGCACCATCCAGAAAGCCATAAGTGCTATTAGAGCTATACATAGATATTGATTCACTGTTTGACGGAAGAATGCTGGCCAATTGTCCATATTTATTTTATTTATTAATTATTATTAATTATTTCTTTTTATTTGGCCAAAGGCCTTTTATTAGATTCTTTATTCTCGCTCCTCCACGACGCATAATAGAAATTTTCTTTTCTTTTTCTGATGTGACTTCATGTAGCATTTCATCTCTCACTGCATCTATTGCTTTATAAATATCTTCTTTCTCTGCGCTTGCATAATGATTCTTATTCTTTGCTGTTATATGTATCTCTGCACGGAATATATCTCCACTCTTATGATGCTCTGTTGTCTTTGCAAGCTCTATATCACATTGTGCTGATGTATCATATTTGAAAAATTTCTCTATTGCATCTATTCTCTTCTCTACATAGTCGCGTATTGCACTGTCTAGAACTATATTTGTATTCTTGATATTTATATTCATATTTTATTTTATTATGATTTACTATCTTCTATACTTACTATTCTATATATATTATAACATGCCTATTGTGTTTCTGTATCAACACTCAATATCTTACTCAGACTATGATGTCCACTTATTATCTTTATTTGCACATTGAGATATATTCCTCTGAATATCTCTAGTATTCTATCATTGGCTTTATTATTCTTTGCCTCTTCTCGCAGTGATATATCATAATGATCACTTTTCACCTTCTTTATCTCTTCCCTCTTCATCTTTGTTCTTACCTTCACTTTTATATACATATTTGGTATTATACAAAAGTTCTAGGAAAGAACATATTCCGCGATAGCTCAGTCGGTAGAGCGCCTCGCTGTTAACGAGGATGTCCCA
>CAZDRC010000032.1:0-6750 GCA_964507965.1 uncultured Candidatus Saccharibacteria bacterium | reverse complement strand
ATTTCCCTAATATTCCCAACCTTTTTCACTTCTAGTATCTGACAATGGAAATCTGGTAAATCTATAATTTCATTCTGTCCATTCTCATCTATTGTTTCAAAGAAAAAATCATGAGCAAGCATAAGTATTGCCTGATCAATGCATGAGAAAGCATAATAGTGATTCATTGTTCTATATTCTTTATGAAGAGCCTGATCGAAAAATGTAGCAGACTCTAGAGAGGAATAGGAAATAAGAGCAAATAGAATGCCGGAGATTATGAGGACTATAGTGATGGCGATGAAGCCATTATCATTATTATTATTTCTATTCATAATATTGTCTTAATAAGAAAATTGAATAATTCCTATCATTTTCTCTTTCCTGCAAATAAATAATTGAATAGACAGAAGAAAAAACACCAATCATGAGAATGGATAATAATGCAATATATATTAATGTTTCAATAAGAGTATTGCCTTCATTCATTTTATTATTCAATTTATTTTCAATATTCCTATTCCTTTACTATCCCCTGTTGCGAAATAGAAGGTATTCCTATCACAAGTGAAAGCATTCGGTAAGAAACTCAATGGATATTCCAATACCATATCTTCTAGAGTCTGATCTAATATCTGCAATTCCCTACCAGGTGATTTCGTAGAGATATAGATATTAGGCGGACGTAGGAGAATATTATATACACCACCAGGAATATCTTTAGAAAAAATTGGAGTAATATCACTAGTAGTAGAGAATAAGAAAAACTCATGATTATTAGTATTATTGAATCCACCAACAGTACGACCTAAAGAGAAAATGTCCTTTGAGAATGATAGAGTCTTGCCTTCTTGTACTGAGTATCCAGATGGAGAAAAAGAATCAATTTCTACTATATTAGTCGGATCACTTATATTCAATATCCTCATCTGCTTCATATCAGAAGTAGCTAGATAAGCTAGATTATCCTTTACATAAATATCATTTATAAGAGTGTTGGTTTCGTATCCTCCAAGATAATTTGGTAAATACGGATCAGAAACATCGATAATAGCAAATTCCCTACCATTCCATTTCTTAGTACCTAAATATATTTTGTCTTTATAATAGAAAATACTTTCTGCCCAAGGTGCTGTTGTAGATGCCGTGGGCAATGGTAATTTCAGAGTAGAAATAAGTATTGGATTCTCTCTATTTTCTATATCCAATATTTGTATTTGGTTTACACTACTCATATTAGCGAGATAGGCATAATGAGAAGCTATTTCTACTGAAGAAAGCCCTGGACTAGTATGAATAGATGAAATAATATACGGCGACTGTGGATTCTCTGCATTAATAATATAGAAATCTGGAGCAGATAAGATACTTGAATCTGTTGTAAGATAAATAATACTATTTCTGACTTCTATATCAGTACTAATATTATTAATACCAAGCTCAATACCTTGTGAATATAATATGAATTTCGATAAATTATAATGAATATATTCATAACAATTATCTCTTCCCCATGCTTCACTATAATCAGAATATACATATTTACTTTCTAGTTCTGGAATTCTATTCTCTAGATTTATTAAATTCTTTTCTGCTTGATTATATAATCTTTGCATAGTTTCTCCGAGTGTGAGTGAAGAAATAAGAAAAAGAGTCATGAGTGAGAATGCAATCATGATCTCTAATAATAAAAATGCTCGATTATTAATTACTGAGGTGATTCGTGATTTCATATATTGGTAAAATAATAGATAATGCAATAGAACCTACAATAATACCCATAAAGATCATAAGTATCGGTTCTATGAATGAGGAAATTTGTTTAATAAATGAATCAATTTCTTCATCATATATTCTGGCAATATTTCCAAACATTATTCCCAATGTACCCGTTTTCTCCCCTATAGAGAGCATATCTGGTACAAGAGTAGGAAATAGTGATCTATCGTTATTCATATATTCAGAAATAGTAATACCAGTGAGTATTTCTGTTCTAGCTTTTATCCATGATTTCTTATATGGTTCAAGAATTATGAAATTATTTGCTTGTTTTAATATATTTTCTAGAGATTGTCCATATTCCATAAGTGTACCTATAGATCGACAATTAATACTGAGTGAATATTTCTTCATTATCTCGCCAAATATTGGCAATGAGATTAGTAATTTCTGAATATTATATTTAATATAATGCTTTTTTCTATATAAATAAGAAAAAAATAAAATAATTAAAATAAATAGAATACTAATCCATAAACCATAATGAATTGAGTATTCATAGATTTTCCTTACGAATCTAGTCAGTAAAGGTAATTTTATATTCATACCAATAAAAAGTGGCATAATTTTGGGAAAAATATAGATAACTAGAAATATAGTCATAGCAATAGTGGCAAAAGCGATAAAAGATGGATATATTAATGCTCCTATAATTTTCTTCTTTATATTTTTTGATTTCTCTAATATATCTTTAGCCTGCTTTATCGATAGAGATAGAGCCCCAGAGTATTCTCCATAGGAGATCATAGATAGAAGTATGGGGTCAAAAGATTTGTAGGAAGAATGCATACTATTAGACAATGAGATTCCCTTTCTCACTTTTTCTCTGATTTCAATAATTATTTTTCTAATTTTATGAATAGATTCCATATTTATAATAATAGTAAGAGCCTCTTCCATAGATATTCCAGAATCTATAAGACTACTTAATCTATCTATGAATTGTATTTGTCTATTTCTATTCATGTAATACTCTCAATATTTCTTCTTTCGAAGTTATTCCCATCTCTATTTTACCCATCCCATCTTCATACATAGAGATCATGCCACTAGCTCTCGCATAACGACTTATCTCTCCTATAGAAATGCGTGACATAATATATTTCCTCATTTCATCATCGATAATAAGTGTTTCTCCTACTATAGTTCTGCCCTTATATCCACTCTTACCACATACATCACAGCCTAGACCAATACAATGTGTACAAGTCTTCCTGATTAATCTCTGAGCAATAACAACAGATAATGTAGATGCCACTAGATATGGATCAATTCCCATATCTATCAGCCTGGGTATTGCAGATATAGCGGAATTAGCATGCAATGTAGATAATAATAAATGCCCAGTGAGAGAAATATTGGTTGCGATTTTTGCAGTTTCACTATCTCTGATCTCACCGACCATAATAATATCTGGATCCTGTCGTACTATAGAACGTAGGCCATTGGCAAATGTAATACCATGTCTTTCTCTTACCTGTATTTGCCTAATCCCTGGTATGGCATATTCTATCGGATCCTCCAATGTGATAATGGATGTTTCCTCAGTCTGTAATAATTTCAATAATGTATAGAGTGTAGATGTCTTCCCCGAGCCTGTAGGCCCTGTCACGAGTATCATGCCCTGATGCTTCATTAATCCATTTTTTATCCTATCTACATCCATTTCTCTAAAACCGAGTGAATCTAGACTAGAAATATTATTATCTTCTATCAATATTCTGAGTACAGCATTCTCGCCATAATGTGTAGGTATTATAGATACTCGTATATCACATTCACATATTCCTTCTGAATATCGGAATCTTCCATCTTGTGGGTTGAAATGCATATCAGTACGAAGTCCAGAAAGTATCTTTATTCTTGCTATTATTTCTTCATGGCTTTCTTTCGATAGGCTATCTATATATATTAGTGTTCCATCTATACGGAAGCGTATAACAAGAGCATCTAGAGATGGATCTATATGTATATCTGATGCGTTCCTACAATATGCATATAGTATAAGCTGATCCACAAGCTCTATTGTAGATCGTATATCATGCAGAATATTATTATTCTCTAATATTTTATAAATTTTCTCTTTCATAGTGAAAGATTAACAAAGAGTTATGAAGCCGAAATAAAAAAAGAATAAAAAAAGAATAAAATTTTTACTATGATATAAAGATGGGGAGGGTGTCAATATACCACCGTAATATAGTCAATAATTAGGCACTTATCCATAGTATTGACCAAACTGGCATTTCTATGCTTTACTATATACTCATTATGGAAATCAGAAATATTGCAATTATAGCCCATGTAGATCACGGGAAGACTACTCTGACTGACGCTATTATGACCCAGACAGGTCATGGTGATGAAGGTACTATGGACTCTAACGCTCTAGAACAAGAGCGTGGCATTACTATATATGCGAAGAATACATCAATAAAATATAAAAATACGAAGATTAATATTGTAGATACACCTGGACATGCAGACTTCGGCTCTGAAGTAGAGAGAGTATTACGTTCTATAGATACTGTTCTTCTAGTAGTAGATGCGCAGGAAGGTCCTATGCCACAGACGAGATTCGTATTGAAGAAATCACTGGAATTAGGACTAGAACCAATAGTTGTTATTAATAAGATAGATAAGAATGCTGCTAATCCAGAACATGCTCATGAACAAGTATTAGAACTCTTCATGGAGCTCGGTGCCAATGATAAACAATTAGACTTCCCTACTATATATGCTATTGGCCGTGATGGAGTAGCTATGAAGAATCTGAAGGATGAAAAGAAGGATATTACACCACTTCTCGATATGATATTGGAACATGTTCCACCTGCCAATAGGAATGCGGATGCACCACTTACTCTACAAGTTTTCAATCTTGGTTATGATAATTTCCTAGGCAGACTCGCTATTGGAAGAATATATGATGGAAAAATAAAAGATGGACAGAATGTTATTATAAAGATAATAGGTGGCGAGACTACAACAGGTAAAGTTACAAAGCTTTTCACATTCGAAGGAAAACAAAGAATAGAAATAGATGAAGCGGATTCTGGAGATATTGTTACTGTAGCTGGTCTATCAGAAATTTTCATTGGAGAGACTATTACAGATAATCCAGAAACTCCGGCTTTACCGACGATAAAGATAGATGAACCTACTATATCTCTTAATTTTCTTGTTAATAATTCTCCATTTGCTGGTCGTGAGGGGAAATTCGTCACAGGTAGACAGATACGAGAAAGATTGGAGAAAGAATTAGAAGTCAATGTCGGTCTCAAGGTGGATTTCTCTTCTAATGAATATTATAAAGTCTATGGTAGAGGTGAACTCCATATTGCTATTCTTCTAGAGAATATGCGACGTGAAGGTTATGAATTACAAGTCTCTCAGCCACAAGTCATTATAAAAGATATTGATAATATAAAAAGTGAACCATTTGAGGAATTGACTATCGATATTCCAGATGAATTCACCGGAGTTGTGATAGAGAAATTGGGTCAGAGGAAAGCGACTATGGTAGATATGAAAAATAAAAATGGTCAAACTCGTATGATATTCGAAATTCCTACTCGTGGACTTCTAGGATATAGGAATGTCTTTGTTATTGATACCAAGGGTCTCGGTATATTAGCAAGTAGATTCATCTCTTTCAAAGCTCATGTCGGAGAAATAGAAAGACATAATACTGGATCTATGACATCTATGATGGCTGGTAAGGCCCTAGCATTCTCACTATGGAATCTACAAGATCGAGGCAGGATCTTCATCGAACCTACTACAGAAGTCTATGAGGGTATGGTTGTCGGTGATACATCGAAAGGTGATGATATGGAAGTGAATCCATGTAAAGGCAAGCAACTCAGCAATATGCGTTCTTCTGGTAATGATGAGCATATTATGCTCACTCCAGCATGGAAGCTAGATATAGAAAAAGGTCTAGAGAGTATGCGTGAAGATGAATATCTAGAGATTACACCTGTCAATATTCGTTTACGTAAAAGATTCCTGACTGGTACAGATAGAGCTAGAGCAGGGAGGAGAGATACGAGTGCGAATTAGTTAAAAATTATTTCGAATATATTTATCGATTTCCTTTTGCTCGATTATGTGTCTTACAGAGCATCTGACAGTTCTTAGTAGATGTCTTACCACCCTTACTCCAAGCTGCCACGTGATCAGCATCCATTTCGTTTAAATTCCAGATCTTATCCTTATTAGCATCATGTCCAATAACACAATGTGGACAATTTGATTCACCTTTTTTCTCTGCCTTAGCTGTTTGTGCCGAATAAACTACTTTCTTGGTCGCATCATCAAATACTCGAACCTCTAGCAATTTTGAGTCAATAGAATCACCGAGAATATACTCGAAAATACCTTTTCGATTTTTTATATACGGAACACCGTAGAGTTTATGCATCTCAGTTGATACTTTGGATGGATTATATGACTTTTTATGGTATTCCTCATAAAGTCGTCCCCATTCAAGTCCACGCATTTCACTTTCTACATCGGTAAATACACTAGATATCCAATCAATAACTGTATTGAAATATTTCTTTAATTCATCAATATCTTTATCTTTACGATGCTTACTCATATAATCGCCAATATTACTTTTACTTACCAAATCAAGAGCACATTCTAGAAATTCTTGTCTATTAGCACTACCAGATATATATGCACTCCACTTTTGGATATTGGCATTTTGGCTATTACTAAATTCTTCTTTAGCTCTGGTTACGAATGGGCCAGAATATACGGCATTAAGTAATTCCTGATTATTAAGTGGTACTCCAGCAATGTTTATAGTCTTAAACCACTCCTTTATTTGGCTTTCGGTCCCCTCACATTCATAAATAAGTAGTTTCGTCTCCAAAATCTTTTTTTGCTTGTCTTTTGCCATACCACCAAAATATTGTTCCATGCCGTTCTCATCTTTTATAGCAAATTTGTCTTTAATAAATCGTCCAACGCTAGTTATAC
>CAZDRC010000031.1:3516-6912 GCA_964507965.1 uncultured Candidatus Saccharibacteria bacterium | reverse complement strand
AGTTCAAAATCTGCAATAACATGGGCAAAAGAAAATGCAGAAATATCTGGACTCGCAGATAAACCAATACGTTGGATATTGGATGATGCGAGAAACTTCGTAGAGAGAGAAATAAAAAGAGAAAGAAAATATGATGCAATAATCATGGATCCACCAGCATTCGGCCATGGTCCAGAGAAAGAATTATGGAAAATAGAAAAACATTTTCTTCCACTTGTAGATAATTGTTTGAAACTTTTGAAAGATAAACCACTATTTTTCCTTATCAATGGATACTCTGCAGGATATTCTGCAATTGCATATAGGAATATATTATTGAAATTAAAAGAGAAATTTGGAGGGCATATAGAAATAGGGGAGCTTGCAATAGAGGAAAGTGATACAGGCCGGCTTCTACCAGCTGGGATATCGGGGAGATTTATGCTACTCTAATCCCTATGCAACTTATCGATGGTAGACTCGTAAAACAATATTATATTCCACGACTAATAAAGAGAATAAAAGGTCTCCCATTTATTCCGAAACTAGCTATTATACAAGTCGGCAATCGTCTTGATTCCGATGCTTTCATAAAAGCGAAGAAATCATTTGCAAAGAAAGTAGGTATAGAAGAAGAACATATTCAATTAAATGAGAATATTCCACAAGATGATTTGATTGAAGTAATAAGAAAATATAATGATGATAAGACCGTACAGGGTATCATAGTACAGTTGCCATTACCTTCACATTTGAATACAGATATTATAATTGAAAATATAGATTCAAAGAAAGATGTAGATGGACTCACATTAAAAACTCTTTTTATACCAGCGACTGCTAGAGGTATAGGTGAACTCTTCGATTTCTATAAAATAGATTTGAATAATAAGAAAGTAACAGTATTAGGAAGATCGAAGCTAGTAGGTACACCAATAGCAGAGATGTGTAGGAAAAGGAATGCAATAGTCACAGTTTGTCATAGTAAAACAGAAGATATAGAAGAGAAGACAAAAGATGCTGATATTATAATAGTAGCAATAGGTAAGGCCAAATTTCTCAATAAGAAACATTTGAATAAAGATCAGATAATAATAGATGTAGGTATAAGTCGTCAGGCTGATAATATACTTTCTGGAGATGTAGACTTTGATAATGTGAAGGATAAAGTAGATATGATAAGCCCTGTACCAGGAGGAGTAGGACAGATGACTGTGCTCGCTTTATTTGAGAATCTTATAGATTCGTGTTATAATACAGGAAATTATTAAAAATAAAATATAAATAAAAAAATATATGAATAATCAAGAAAAAGTCTGGAAAGTAGGGAAATGGGTGGGAATATTACTAGTAATATTCCTCGCAGTGATCTCTATAAAAGAATTAAATTCAATAAAATATTTAGGTAAAGATGTTCCAATAATGAATACCATAACAGTGAATGGTAAGGGTGAGGCAGTATCTATACCAGATATAGCTACATTTTCATTTAGTATTAATGAGAATGCGAAGACTGTAGGTGAAGCACAGAAGAAAGCTACAGAGAAAATCAATTCTACTATAGAAGCAGTGAAGGATAGTGGAGTAGAAGAGAAAGATATTAAGACACTTTCATATAGTATCAATCCTCATTATGAATATACTTCTGGAGTTTGTACTACTGATCTCGGTTGTAGACCTGGCAAATCCGTACTCTCTGGTTATGATATTAGTCAATCAGTAGAAGTTAAGATTCGTGATCTAGATAAAGCAGGAGCAATATTCGATACTATCGGTGCTCTAGGTGTACAGAATGTGAATGGTCTCTCTTTCTCTATTGATGATATAGACACAGTGAAGGCAGAAGCAAGAGATATAGCTATAGAAGATGCGAAAGTGAAGGCAAATGAACTTGCGAAGAAACTCGGTGTGAAGCTAGTGCGTATTATGAGTTTCTATGATTCTAGTAATGATGTTTATCCATATCTACGAGGAGAGGGAATGGGAGGTGATATGATGACATTGAAGACTGCTACAGCTTCTATCGCTCCACAGATACCAGCAGGAGAGCAGAAGATTACTTCCAATGTATCTATAACTTACGAGATAAGATAAGTATAGGAAATTGACTTTATAGCTAATCAGGGGTAATATACAAGTACTACCCCGGAAGGGGATTTTTAATAAAAATAAAATTATGAAAATCACAGAATATATAAAGGAAACAAAGGGTGAAATGGCACATGTCAGCTGGCCATCTAGGAAACAAGCCATATCTTATGCAGTATTAGTTATTGCTGTATCTATAATTGTTTCATTTTTCTTAGGTGTTTTCGATTTTATATTCTCTAGATTGCTCACATTATTCATCTAATAAATAATCTTCCATGAGTAAACAAAAAATAGGTGGAGAGAGGAATTGGTATGCAATACATACTTATGCTGGATATGAGAATGCAGTGGCTAGGAATCTCAAGCAGAGAATTGAGTCACTAGGTATGGAAGATCGTATCTTCAATGTTATCGTTCCAACTGAAAAGAAAATAAAAATAAAAGGAGGTAAGAGAGTAGAAGAAGAGGAGAAAATATATCCTGGTTATGTACTCGTGGAGATGATGGTTACAGATGACTCTTGGTATATTGTGAGGAATACTCCTCGTGTTACTGGCTTCGTCGGCTCCGGTGTATACCCTGTACCATTGGATAGTAAGGAAGTAGAAACACTATTCAGTAGAATGAATAAAGATGAATTAAAACATACAATAGATCTATCTATAGATGATATTGTGAAGATTACAGATGGACCTTTCAAAGAATTAGAAGGCAAAGTGAGTGAAGTAGATGATAATAGGGGGAAGATAAAGGTGCTTGTTTCTATGTTCGGTAGGGAGACTCCTGTCGAGCTAGATTTCTTGCAAGTTAAGAAAATATAAGGTAATCTACATTAACAATAATTATATGGCAAAAAAGATAATAAAAAAGGTAAAGGTAAGCGCACCAGCAGGGAAGGCGACTCCAGCTCCTCCACTCGGACCCACTCTAGGACAAGCAGGGGTTAATATTGGTGATTTCACAAAGAAATTCAATGATGCTACGAAGAATATGGGCAATGATATTGTTCCTGTAGTTATTACTGTCTATGAAGATAGAACATATACTTTCGTATTGAAGACTCCCCATGCATCATCTCTCATATTGAAGGCCGCTGGCGTAGAGAAGGGATCTGGCAAGCATGCTGTGAAGAAAGCTGGTAGTATCACTCGCGCTCAAGTGAAGGAAATAGCAGAGAAAAAGCTCCCAGATCTCAATGCCGATAATATAAATACCGCTATGAAGATCATAGAAGGATCTTGTAGATCTCTAGGTATAGAAGTGAAGGGATAGTTGATGAAAAATAATAAAGACAGCCGCGATGGTGCAACCATCGCGGCTTCAGTT
>CAZDRC010000031.1:0-3416 GCA_964507965.1 uncultured Candidatus Saccharibacteria bacterium | reverse complement strand
GAAGTCAATGCTCTGTTTTCGGTGTTCCCGTATAGTCTACTGCATACTCTATGAGTAGGGAACCCTTCTCTGTTGATTCTTGGACACTCTTCAATTGTAAATGGAATATCATATCTTCATCGAATAGGCGAATACCTTTGCCAAATACTATTGGCTCTACTGTGAGATAGAGCGTATCTACTACCTTCGCTTTCATGAACATAGAATAGATATTAGAGCCACCACATATTGCTACTTCTTTGAAACCTCTCTCTTCCAATTTTCTCAATAATTCTACTGGATTATCTTGGGTCATCTCTATACCTTCGAAATTCTGTGATCTGGAATATACAATATTCACTCTTTCCCTTAATGGTTTACCTATAGTCTTATAAGTAGCGGAACCCATTATTACTATTCCTGCACGCTTCGTAAGCTCTATGAAGCGTCTCTTATCCGCCCTGCTTGTCCAATTGAAGGGTGAATGCTGACTATCCTTGGCTATATAGCCATCTGCACTAAGTGCTGCGATAATGAAGGTTTTCATTGCTTTATTATTTTATATTTTTCTTTTAGACCTTTTATATTTCCTTTGACGATCAGTCTTGTCTCATCTCCTTTCTCTCTCTTTATACCTTCTATTATATCTTTTTTATGATATTTACTCTTTCTTGGAGAGGGGATATTATCTGATAATTCTTCGAATACTATCTGACACAATCTTTCTCCTGGATACAGTCTGACTGTCTGAGATTTCGTATTATTTCTTATTGGTAATACGAGCTGACCCTCGTAGCCAGAATCTATTATTCCAGTCAAGTCTAGGGAAAGACCTTTCCTATTGGTAGATGATCTAGGATATAGTACTGCCATAAGATCATTTGGTACCTTTATAGATTCAAAAGTTGAGACTATTATATGTTCTTGTGGTAGAAGGTCGAAATATTGACCTTGTTCTAATTCTATAATTTCGAAAAGTTCTTTATTTTCTTTATCAAAATGCGTAATATCTAGAGATTCTCTACCTCTAGGTGTGAGGTGCCACATTTTAGGTATCATGAAAGTGAAGCCAAGACGTAGATCTACTGAATGCTCTTGTAATTGGAAAATATCTAATTCAGGCTTGAATACTATTTCACCTTTTTTTATTCTATCGATTATTCTATTTTTTGTTATTACTGACATGATTTTATTATTATAATGCTATTTTTAATCCACCTATTGCTTCCATGGGATTGTACTGTTTCGTAAGATTCTCTATTACTTTATCTGTAAACTTCTTATCCATTTTCTCTGCTTTCTCGAAGGCTTTCTCTGGTAATTCTAAAATAATTTTCTTATGATTATTAGATCTTTTTATTATTTCCTTTGCACCATCATAATGATTACTATATATATGTGCATTAGAAATAGAATGAGAATATATTCCTGGTTTTACCCCTAGCTTCTGTGCGAGTATTGACATAAGGAATACGAATCCTGCTACATCACCCGGAACACCAAGCATAACGTCATTTGATCTTATAATATTATGTAGATGCAGACGTCCTCCGATAATATTCACTGTGAATGTATATAAGCATGGTATATTTTTCTTCTTTACTGATGATAGTCCATCCTGAGAAGGGTCCCATGTCACTACTACACCTTGTCTTGAGCTTGGCTCTTTTTTCAATAAATCAATTAATAATGCAAGTTGATCTCTACCGAAATGTTTCCTCCAGCGATATCCATATGCTACTGTCACTACATCACCAGGATTCGTAAATAGATCCCATATCTTCGTATAATCCCTGAGGAAGATCTCTGGCTTCCTCGCACCAGAGATAAACCATATTTGTTCTGCTACAAACATCTTTATTGGTATTTTTCTCAATGTAAGAAGGGGGAATCCATCCTTTTCCACATCAATAGAGAAATGAAGCCCAGGTATAGCTCTAGTCTCATAGCCAGTCCTTTCACTCCATTCTACTATTCCTTCTGACATTATTCTCTTTACTATATCTCTGTATATTTCATCAAATTTGGTCATAGCATGTTAATTATATATAATATCGGTATAATATTCCAATGAATGATAAATATCCATATTTACCAGAGGGGCGGTCTATAGAATATGTTTCTATAGACAATATTTTCATGAAAAAAGCTATGGATATTAGGAATAGTCTATCTACAGATATTAATCATCCCACTGGAGCAGTTATTGTTATGAATAATGAAATAATCGGTAGAGGAGCAAATCAAAGTGCTTTAAAGAATAAAACTCTAATGGATTTACATAAGAATAATATCTGTATTCGTAAAATATTGAATATAAGATCAGGAGAGAAGTATTGGTTATGTCCTGGATGTGCATCTAGTAAACATCATGCAGAATCTAGAGCTGTCAGAGATGCCTTATCTAGAAGAGAATCAATACAAGATGCAGACCTATATCTCTATGGGCATTGGTGGTGTTGTAAGCCTTGTTGGGATTCTATGATAGAGGCAGGTATCAATCATATTTACCTTGTAGATAATGCGGATCAATTATTCAAAAAATAAGATTAAATCATGAAAAAGAAAAAAGGAAAATTCATTGTTCTATGTGGAGGTGAAGGATCAGGGAAATCAACAATTTTATCAGAAATAAAGAAGAGTTTATCAAAATCTGTTTTCACTAGAGAACCAGGGGGATCACTATATGCTGAAGATATTAGAGAATTGATTAAAACCAATCCTTATGCAAAGGATGCTTTTCCTGAAACAATGTTTTATCTATTCTGGGCTTCAAGAGTAGAACATCTTGCAAAGACTATTATTCCTGCTGTTCAATCTGGGAAGATTGTTATTTCTGATCGCTTCGATTCTTGCACTTATGCTTATCAAATCTATGCAGGAGGTATTGTTAAATTAGACAAACTCTTCTGGACCATACGTTCCCATTCACTTGATAAATATGAACCAGATTTATATATATTTCTTGATCTTGATCCTGCTATAGGATTACTCCGTACTAAAGGTAGAAAAGATAGAAACGATCATTTCGATGATAGAGAGCTTGGATATCATAAAGCTGTTAGAAAAGGTTATATGAAGTTCTTCTCGAAAATCAATAAAAATAAGTACTGTATTATAGATGCAAGTCAATCTATCAATTTTGTCAAAAAAGATGTATTATCAGCAATAAGTGAATTGATCAAAAGCTAATCTATAACCCCCATGAAAGACCCACAAATAAAGAAATTAATAGAAGCAGAGAAGAAGCGCCAAAAGAGTGTTATAAACCTTATTGCCTCAGAGAACTATGTTTCAAAGGATGTATTGGAAGCCCTCGGTTCTGAGCTTACAAATAAATATGCAGAAGGGAATAGTCATGCTAGGTATTATGGTGGCAATAAAATAGTAGATAAAATAGAAGATCTCTGTAAAGATAGAGCTTTGAAACTTTTCAA
>CAZDRC010000030.1:0-7237 GCA_964507965.1 uncultured Candidatus Saccharibacteria bacterium | reverse complement strand
ATAAACAAAAAGCAAATTTCGCTGGCAGTGTGGTACGAAGTTGGAACTTATTTAATATCATAAGAGGTGTCCCAGTTCATATCGACTATTGTACCGATTCTGAAGACAAACTTACAATCTCGGTGGGTAAGTCTATCACCCACCGAAGTACTTCCATAGCAAATATTCCCTATATTTATAGGCTGTATAATTTGCCACAATGGAATCAGAATGGCAATAAGTGCAATTAATAAAGTTCTATTATTATTTATTTGACCTAGTTTCCTATCTAGAGCCCGATCAATAACTTCTATGTATCCGACTCCTTCAGAAATGGTTTTTCCAAATCCAGTTTGGAATTTAAAATACGCAACTGCATTAGAATCACTGTCGCCCATACTTTCAAAAAGAAGATCTGGCGTTTCCAGTTTCCTAACAACACCAAAGAACTCTTTTGAAAGAATAGTATAATCTTTTTCTAATTTATTAAGTTGTTTTGAGTGTAATTGGTAAGTTATTCTACAGGCCTGGATATCTACCATTAGTTTTTTAATTTTTTCGATTTGGGGAAAAAGCTCGTCTTTTACTACCATTAAGACTTTGTGTTCGGAAATTGTAATTTGTATAGTTTTGCTGTTATTTTCCATGAATCATTTGTTGGACATCTGGCTTGACATTGGAATTGCCTTATTATTTAGGTAATTATTTTTTACTGCGCACAATAAAACTAAATAACGCATCATGGTCTTGGTGGTGATCAGGAAGTGTTGTTGTTACGCTAACTATTTTATAGGTTTTAGCCATATTTGCTTGCCATTCAGGTTGGTTATGTTTTTGTTGGCAGATAGCTAAAACATAGTACGGAAAGGGATACAATTCAAACCTTTGAATTGTATCCATGTATTGTGCTATAGCTTCATTACTACAATCGATATTTTTTATTTCTCCGTTGCTATCAAGAGTTATGTAGTCTTTGCTCCACCCTAAAGCAGGGCTTTGACCATCTACTGAAAAACTTGCTCCAACATGTTAAACATATGAACCAAAAAAACTCCAGCTCGCTACTTCTTTGTAATCAAAAATACTTATAACATTAAGCTCGAGTTGTCCGATTCTAGTAGCAAGCGTACTTAGTGCTTCTTCTTGAGAGGATGAAGGAAACTTTGTGAGAGCGGCTGTTTTGAATGGTAATAACTCTTGTTGTAGACTTATTTTTTCATCTTTTAATGGACTTATTTGAAATTGATTTAACAACCAATATGTTACTCCGACTGACACAACAGCTGTTGATATCATCGCAAAAAGTAATTTATGCTTTTCAACGAAATCTGGAAAGTATTGTTCTATTAAATCTTGAAGATTCTTCATGGTAGATTAAAAATAATCTACCATATTTTTATACCTTTATCAGGGTCTATTATTTGGGTACAGGTAAACCAATTTTTTCCAATGGCAAATACTGGAAATAATACTGGCAACCGACAGATATTATGTAATCAAGTGTGTCTTTATACGCAGGATTTCGGAACCAATCACTCAAAATATAAATGTATTCAACGTCAATGTTGAGCGGTGCCAATAGCTTTTTGTATTGCTTTTTCTTGAAATCACATGTCTGTAATTTTTCATCTACCGATCCTGCGACTTTTTGAAATTTCACCTCAATTATAAAAAGCATATTATTCTTGATTACATAAATAGTATCATCGGGCAATAATTTTTTTGTGATATATTTCTTGTAATCAATGCCACTAGAAGCAAGATAAACATACAGATTATGCTTGCGATAATTTCTCGCCACTTCTTTCGATTGATAATAAATAATACTATCTTTTATTGAATATCCTTTTTTATCTTTTAACAATCCCAAAATATCAGCTTCATGTTCAAAGTTAAGTCCTGTTATTGTATTTCCACCGCCAAAGCCTTTTTCAATCATATTATTTCTTTAAATCATTAAATCTTTTCTTTGATAATTCTAAATAATCTTTCTCCATATCAATACCTATATATTTTCTACCATTCATAGTTGATGCAACCCCAGTAGTAGAACTGCCAGTAAAAGGATCAAGAACAACATCACCCTTATTCGTGCTTGAAAGAATAATACGTTTGAGTAAATCTAAGGGCTTTTGAGTAGGATGTTTACCATATATCTTTTCGGCAGGTTTTGGAGTTCCCATAGCCCAAACAGAACGCATTTGCAATCCCGCTTTCTTTAACTGATCTTCTGGCCAGTTGCCCTCTTTCATCAAATCATAGTTAAAAGTATGTTTGGCTTTTTTGTCTTTTCTCGCCCAGATGATTGTCTCATGGCTGGCAGTGAAAAAACGACAGCTCAAATTTGGCGAAGCGTTTGGCTTAAACCATGCAATATCATTAAGAATGTGGTAGCCAAGGGATTGCAAAGCGTGTCCGCATTGGTAGATTGAATGATAAGTACCGCTTACCCAGAGTGTACCGCTTGGTTTTAAAACTCTTTTGCAGGCTTCCATCCAACGAAAATGAAAATTATAGTCGTCCTCGAAACCCTTGCTTTTGTCCCAATCGCCTTTATTTACACTTACCATTCTTCCAGCATGAACTGTAAATCCGTCATTTGAAAGATTGTATGGTGGATCAGCAAAAACCATATCAACAGAGTTTTCAGGTAATTGAGCTAGAATATTTAAGCAGTCTCCAAGATATAAAACAAAATTACCTTCCATAAAGTACGGTTTATCCTTAACTATTGCAAGTATTTTTCGTTCTGCTACTACCATTAACTCATTTTATCATTTTTCAAAAAGAAAAGAAACAAAAAATATTTTGGAATAATCTAAGGAAAAGTCAATTGCTGCCGGACTTGGAATCGAACCAAAATTTTCGCTTTCAGAGAGCGACGTCCTACCGTTAGACGATCCGGCAATATCATTAAAATACCTTAAAAATGTATATTATTCAAGAGGAGCTAGTATTTATACACAAATTCTAATAGCTCTATAATAGACAAAAGGGTATAATAGAACTATGTTTTCTGATCCGAAAAAGAATATAGCAGAACTAGGACTGATGCCCAGTATGAAAGTCGCAGATCTAGGTGCTGGATCAGGCTTCTATACTATAGAGGTCGCGAAGCTCGTAGGAGCTAGTGGTAGAGTCTATGCAATAGATGTAGAACGAAATCTATTAGATAAAATAAAAAGAGGAGCAAGTATCGCTGGAATGTATAATATAGAAGTAGTATGGGGAAATGTAGAGAAGATCGGAGGGACTAAACTCCGAGAGGCACTCCTAGATCGTGTCATACTTTCCAATACACTTTTCCAAATAGAAGAAAAAAATAGAGATAATCTAGCTTTGGAGATAAAGCGTATAATGAAATCAGGAGGGAAGCTTATGGTTATAGATTGGGATGCAGGTAGTCCACTCAGTCCGAAGACATTGATACCACAGATGCTTGCAGAGGGGATATTCGAGAAGGTTGGCTTCACTATAGAGAAAAGTTTCGATGCGGGAGATCATCATTATGGTATTATTTTTAGAAAATCATGAGTAAATTTCAGATCATCACTATAGCAATCTTTGTAATCTGTATTATGGCAGGTGTAGCACTCTTTGCTACTTATAAGAATGATAGAAGTGATACCACATTACCAGCTATCACTGTATGGGGAACATTTCCTAGCGATATAATAGGTACTCTAACAAGAGAAATAAATAATACCAGTGCAGTGCAGATAAGTATTAATTATATAGAGAAATCAGAGAATACATTTGATCAAGAATTCATAGAAGCTCTAGCACGTGGTGCAGGGCCAGATGCAATACTTATTCCACAGAGTATGATACTACGCCATGCAGATAAGCTGACACCTATATCTTATGACATATTGACACAGAGAGACTTCAAGAATGCATATATAAAGCAGGCAGAACTATATTTCACACCAGCAGGGACTATAGCATTGCCTTTCACTATTGATCCATTAGTAATGTATTGGAATAGAGACCTATTTACCAATGCTAATATCGCAGAGCCACCAGTATATTGGAATGAATTCAGTAATATTATAAATAAGATAGGAGTAAAAGATGGGAATAGTAATATACGTAGGAGTGCAATAGCTATGGGTGAATTCGCAAATATTACTCATGCTAGGGAAATATTAGGAGCATTAATGTTACAAGTAGGGAATCCCATCACCTCTATGAAAGATGGACTCTTCAATAGTACATTAGGCGAAGGTCAATACTCTGGTACCCAATTAACAAGTACCGCTCTAGAATTCTATACACAATTCTCTGATCCTAGGAATGCACAATATTCATGGAATCGCTCCTTACCAAGCTCTAAGAGCTGGTTCTTATCTGGATCACTAGCTACATATATCGGCTTCGCTTCAGAAATATTCGATATACAACAGAAGAATCCTAATCTTGATTTCGATATTGCTCCTCTACCACAGATAAAGGGTGTAGATAATATAGCAACATATGGTTCTATGTACGGTCTATCTATAGTGAAGAGTTCTGTGAATCAGAATACAACATATACAATATTGAGAATGCTCACAGATCCAAGCTCTTTATCTTTATTAAATAATATTTCATATTTACCACCAGTGAGAAGAGATATGCTCGCCGCTGGTACGAAGGATCCCTATCAAGCAATATTTTTCAAGTCTGCACTTATTTCCAAGAGCTGGCTCGATATGAACCCTATGAAGACTGGTCAGATATTCCAGAAAATGACAGAATCTATAACTAGTGGCAAGTCTACATTATATAATGCAATACAGACTGCCAATGGCGAGCTGGATCTATCACTTCGAGGCACAGTCTCTATTAATAATAGTTCTATAATACAAACACAGAAAACACTATTAGCATCTATTATATCTTCTATTACGAATGTCGCTGCCCTTGATTATAGCGGATTCGTGAAATGTGATGGAGTGTTAACTCCAGGTGAAGAAGGAAGAAAGACAGTATGTGATTTCAGTGCATTAATGAAGACAATAATAGGTCTTATTAATTGGCTATTCATCATAGCTATACCTATTGCCACTGTACTCTTTGCTTATGCTGGACTATTATATATGACAGGTGTATCGGGGAATAGGGTTAAGGCGAATAAAATATTCACATCTGTAGCAATTGGATTCAGTATTATGCTCGTGGCATGGATATCTGTACGTACTGTAGTGGATAAATTCACAGATAAAGATTCTGGTGCAACAACATTTATAAAATAAAATATGAAAAAAATATTAATTTCATCAATAATCTTATTAACTTTTATTATAAATATAAATTTAGTTTTTGCTGAACCAGCAGACACTAGTATTGTAAATACTGAATCATCACAAGATATTACCGATACGACTCCGAAGAATTCCGTTTTTCCAACATTACAGAATCCATTAAAGGCAAAGGATCTTAATTCACTCCTTCTTACTATTGTAGATCTAGCTGTAGTGATAGGTGTAATAATGGCAGTACTCGTGTTCATCTTCATCGGCTTCAAATTCGTCATGGCACAGGGTAATGAAACGAAATTGAAGCAGGCGAAAGAATGGTTTCTCTATGCTGTTATTGGTACTGCTATACTCATAAGTGCCAAGCTCATAGTATCAGTAGTGCAGAATACCCTTATTTCAGCTGGAGTAGTAGACGAGAAATTACTTAAAAAATAATAATAAAATATATAATATAAAAATATGAAAAAAAATATATCAGAAAAAATAAAATCTAATTTTGCATTACTAATTATTATAGTATTATTATTTCCAATAATAACTTTTGCAGTAAATAATAATATGACATTGATAGATGTTGCCGCACAAATAACTATCTACTTAACAATTGGTATAAAGTTGATAATATCTCTAGCTGTTGTAACATTTATATGGAATGTGTACAGATATTTCTTTACAGAGAAAGATAAAACAGAAGCAGGGAAATATGTAATGTATAGTGTAATTGGTTTCTTCGTTATACTTTCATTCTGGGGACTTGTAGCAATATTGAGCAATTCTCTCAATTTACCAACTAATCAACCAGTATGGCCATTTAATAATAGTTCTAATACTAATCCAAATCCAAATAACAATAATATCCCATCAATAACACAATAGGATATAATATCCACACCCTCATTTGTACTCTATAGACTATATTGATACAATATGTAGGTAAAAAAGGTTTATTAATTATTAATTATAATTTTGTTTATTTATGAAAAAAATAATCGCATTCGTTATCACTCTTATGCCTAGTTTAGTATTAGCACAAACAGCACCATTAACAGATATAAATTCTGTTGCTGGTAAAGCTACCAATATCGGCACTTTAGTAATAGGTCTTGCAATATCTCTTGCTGTTATATGGATAATAGTAAGTGTTGTAAGATATCTTATTGCTGGAGGTGAAGATGGCAGGAAGAAAGGGGGAATGGCAATACTATGGGGTGTTGTTGGTCTATTCGTTATACTATCTATCTGGGGTCTTGTATCAATATTAAGAAAGTCTTTTGTTACTCAGGATCAGGTTCCAACACAAGATATAAGGAATGTTTCAGAGCTTCCTCCACCTGTTAATGTCAGATAATTGATATTAAATGTTCGCTATTCTAGCAAATATTGCTTATGCACAGACTTTTTCTAAAGTCTCTGAGAATCCTGTTGTCGGTCCGATAATAACGAAGATTGTCAATGTGATAGTTATACCACTTGTCGGTCTGCTCTTCGTCACTGCTGGGCTAGTCTTCATCTGGGGAATATTCATGATGATTACGAAGGGAGAGGATCCTTCTGCTAGGAAGGATGGTCAGAGACATATGTTCTGGGGTATTATAGGAATGTTCATTATGGTTGGTGTATATGGGATAATTAGACTCATTGCTAATACTGTCGGAGTACCGGATCCATTCTTATAATCAGGAAAAGCTGAATATATAAAAAGAAGGAGCGTCACACGAGGTGACGCTCTTTTTGTATCTATACCATTACTTCTTGGTATAGACAAGCTCTGCTTCATGCAGAGTGTTACTTCCGGGAAGTAGCCGGAATTTCAGTCCATCCCCTATAGTCTTCGGTGGTTTCCATCCTTCCTTTCTCTGACTCCTAGGGGGGACTGGGTATTTGAGATTTTCCCCATCCTTCCCACCATTGACTACTGTGACCTCCACCCACATCTCTTCACCCTTCACATGGGCACTGATGTTAACTGGTAGGGTCTCAATCATCGGTTCTTCGGTGATGGTGATGGTGTGGGT
>CAZDRC010000029.1:0-7443 GCA_964507965.1 uncultured Candidatus Saccharibacteria bacterium | reverse complement strand
TATCAAGAATCATTCTACTCACAGTTCAAGCTAGAACTTGGTAATCTTAATCACCACAGATGATACAGTAGTACCGAGAGAGTCTCAGGATAAAATTATTGCAAGCATAACTTCAGCACAAGAACGACTTACGTACGAGATAAAAGACGTAGCACATAATCTCACAGGTAGTACGGTTGATCGTAAAGACGTACTTTCAAGACTCATCTCTTTTTGTACGAAGCAAAAAAAAATAGAGTTATGGTATTTATATTTATACCGAATCGATTATATTTAACAGTGTTTTAAACACTTAATTTATATAATCCCTATATTTTATAAGTCAAGTAAATTATGCTATTATTTACCTAATGAAAGGCAAAATAGATGATAAATTCCTGAAACCATACGATCCAAGCTCAACCGAAGCTAATATATACAAGCTATGGGATAAAAGCGGATTTTTTAATCCTGATAATTTACCAGAAAGGAATAAGAAAGGAGAGCCATTCTCTATTGTCCTACCACCCCCTAATGTAACAGGCACTTTACATATGGGGCATGCAGCAATGCTTGCTATTGAGGATATTATGATCAGATATAAGCGTATGAAGGGTTTCAGAACCCTATGGATTCCTGGTACAGATCATGCTGCTATTGCTACACAGAGCAAGGTAGAGAAAGAGATTTCCAAGAAAGAAGGGAAGAATAGACATGATCTAGGAAGAGAAGAATTATTGAAAAGAATAGAGAAATTTGCGAATGAAAGCCACGATACAATAGTCAATCAAGTGAAGAGAATGGGATGTTCTCTGGACTGGTCGCGTGAAGCCTTCACTCTAGATTCGAAAAGGGATCTAGCAGTCAGAACAGCCTTTAAGACTATGTATGATATGGGACTCATATATAGAGGACATAGAATAGTCAATTGGGATACGAAGGGGCAGACTACAATATCAGATGATGA
The DNA here is from genome assembly GCA_964507965.1 of uncultured Candidatus Saccharibacteria bacterium. Lineage (GTDB taxonomy): Bacteria > Patescibacteriota > Minisyncoccia > Phycocordibacterales > PALSA-1337 > CAIOGI01. The sequence goes on along the minus strand of CAZDRC010000029.1, from coordinate 6,497 downwards.
AATAGTTTATAAAGAAGAGAAGACGAAATTTTATTATTTCAAATATGGACCATTTACTATCGGTACAGCTAGACCAGAGACGAAATTCGGCGATAAGTATGTAGTGATGCATCCAGATGATAAGAGATATGCAGAATATAAACATGGACAGAAAATAGATTTAGAATGGATAAATGGACCAATACAAGCAACTATTATAAAAGATCAATCAATAGATATGACTTTCGGTACTGGAGTTATGACTATTACTCCATGGCATAGTAATATAGATTTCGAAATAGCAGAAAGACATAATCTAGATAAAGAGCAGATTATAGATAAATATGGCAAGCTACTTCCTATTGCAGGAGAATTTGCTGAAATGAAAATAGCAGATGCAAGGGAAAAAATAATTGATAAATTAAAAAAGAAAGGGCTTCTAGAAAAAGAAGAAGAATATACACATAATATAGCAACAGCAGAGAGAACAGGAGGGATGATAGAACCACAAATAATGAATCAATGGTTCGTAGCAGTGAATAAAAAGTTCAATAAAAACGGCAAAGAAATTACTTTGAAGGAAATGATGAAAGAAGTAGTAGAAAATGGCTCTATAAAAATAATTCCAGAAAGATATGAAAGAGTTTATTATAATTGGATAGAGAATCTACATGATTGGTGTATATCTAGACAGATTTGGTATGGGCATCGTATACCAGTATGGTATAAGGGAGATGAAGTATATATAGAAATAGAAGAACCAGAAGGGAAAGATTGGAAACAAGATGAAGATACATTAGATACATGGTTCTCCTCTGGACTTTGGACATTCTCTACTCTTGGCTGGCCGGAGAAAACAGAGGATATGAGATTATTCCATCCTACAGATATATTAGAGACTGGATATGATATTCTATTCTTCTGGGTTGCGCGTATGATACTCATGACAGGATGTCTGCTTGGTGATATTCCATTCCGTACCGTATATCTACATGGACTAGTACGTACTGCAAAGGGGGAGAAAATGTCAAAGTCAAAACCAGAAACCAATATTGATCCATTAGATATGATAGAGAAATATGGTGCAGATGCTACAAGAATGTCACTTATTATCGGCACGGGACCAGGTAATGATATGAAATTATCAGAAGATAAAATAAAGGGTTATAAGAACTTTGCTAATAAACTCTGGAATATTTCACGATTCATTTTTGAAAATACAGAAGGAGAAAAAATCATTGATAATAAAGATGAAAATGGAAAAGACGCTTTCATAGAAGAAATTACAGAAGAGATGGAAGAATATAAATTCTATATAGTTGGAGAGAAACTCTATCATTATATTTGGCATGAATTCGCCGATAAGATTATTGAAGAAAGTAAGAAGATTTTCAAAGAAGGAAGTGAAGAGGAGAAAAAAATCAGAAGACAATTTCTTCTAAGAAATCTAGAGAAAATATTGAAAATCCTACATCCCTTTATGCCATATATTACAGAAGAAATATGGAATGATTTACCGAAAAAAGATAAGAATCTATTGATCGTTGAAACTTGGCCAAAATGAATCTATGAATCCATTGTATAATATTAGTCCACTCATTCTACAGAAGATAATCTGGATACCTACTAGGATTATTCTGAAATTCTTTATTCATCTAGAGATTGTGGGATTGGAAAAATTAGAAGATATAAAAGATAATGTTATCTTCGCTTCCAATCATACTAGTGAAATTGATCCAATACTCCTTCCTGCATCTCTACCTTTCTTTTCTCGTTTTTCTCCTATATTCTTTGCTTCTCTTTCGAAGGATAAATATATAAATAGTGGTTGGAGGAAAACTTTCTATGGTGGATTCTTCTTCCGCCTATGGGGTGCACATCCTATCTATATTGGACTCAAAGATTATGGTAGATCTCTGGTAAATCATACTAGATTATTAGAATCAGGAAAGAATTTATTCTATTTCCCAGAAGGTCGTATAACACCAGATGGTAATATCGGACCTGCGCGTGGTGGCGTGACGTATCTTATGAAGCATACGGGACATAGTATAGTACCAATATTAATATCGGGGACATACGGAATGAAATATAGTGACTTTCTCCTAAGAAGAAGATATGTGAAGGTAGTATTTGGAAAAGAAATAAAACCTAGTGAATTAAAGGATAATAATTATAAAAAAGAGGCAGAAGAGGTGATGGAGAAGGTGAGGGGGTTAATAAATCTATAAATCTAGTTAATCTTTAGCTGAAATACAGGAGTTCTCTACTTACTTGATATACACTCATAAATACTATAAGATATTGTACAGAATCAAATAGAAGATGAAAGATTAATTTATGTATAGAACATTAACTACTAATCTATTGGAAGTGTCAGAAGTGTTTAGACATTACCATATAACTTTGACAATTAGGAGATAAATATGAAAGGTATAGACAGAATTCTTTCAACCATTGGTATAAAGGATATTATTGATGTGTTGTCATCTAAGAACCTTAACTGGGCAGATTTTCACACCCTACTTCTACATATTTTTGAGAAGAGAATTGAAGATGTTAGCCCTGTTGATGTGATGAGGAACTACAAGGAAAATCGCTTCAGTGCAGTTGCAGATACAGATCAAAGAGAATTGATTGAGATTGACAGATTTCTTTACAGGGTCCTACCTAGTTATTTTTTGGCGGTGGAATTATCACCAGTAAACTCAATTGGGGCAAATGCAACACTTACCACACTTGATTCCAAAGTAGTTTTGTCTACAATAAGGAACATGGAAGTAGTTGGTGATCCAAGCATGACATTAGCTATCGAGTGTGCTCATAGAAGAAGATTTGTAAGAACCATTAAAGAAAATCTGGAGGTCCACCTGGCGACAAGTCATCGTGCGCTTAGACTTCAGAATTTTCCAAGAAATTCTGGTCTTACTTCTCATTTCAGAGCTTTTGCGCTTGCGTCTGCTGCGAGAGATATTATCGGTTTCAACAAATTTGAGTTGGTTTCCTTGTCTGCTCATATTGAAGCTTGGCTCAATTTTTTGATGTGTTCATTAGAAATAGGATACCGAGCACAAAATTTATCTGTGGCGATTTCAGATGTCAGAATTGCCGAAAGGCTGATTTTGGATGGTCGTGTCAGTAGAGAAGAAGTGATTCACAGAGCAAAAGACAAAACATTCAACATATTTAATGTCTGTTCAATTGATTTACCAGATCAAATTGATTATGTCCGCGATATCTCTGTTGTCCACCCAGAATTAGAGACCTACATCAGGGAACTCCAGTTTACGGAAAAACAGATGATTGAACCACTAAGGAATAAGTACCCATCAGTACATTTTTACTTTGATTTGGGGAGATGTTCTGGTATGGGGTACTACTCTGGGATTTGTTACAAGCTGGTAGCACAGAATGTAGTCGGCAACAAATATCAGTTGGCTGGAGGAGGTGCTTGTAATTGGACAAGGAAATTGCTTAACAGCAAAAAGGAACACCTAATCACCGGCGGTTTTGGAACAGAAATGTTCAGTAAACTATTCAAGGAGGCCTGACGTGTCTCTAAGCAAGAAGACCCTCTTACATCTATGATGCGAGGGTCTTATTTTTATACAACTATTTTGACAATATCTCCTACTTTAGCATCGATCTCTTTTGCACCATTCTGGTGCACTTTTCCGATTTCTGGTAATCCAAGAGAGCTACCCGGGTACAGAACCCACTCTCCAGTTTCTCTACTCATCATTCTTTTAGCGTAAACTGTAGGAAAAGAATTTCCAGAAATCTCGATTGTTAGTTTGTCTCCCTCATTAAGTTCAGGTATGATACCTTTAAATTTCATGAGACCAAAGTTGTCTATGTGCAGGATTGTCCCGTCTGGTATGTCCAACTTCACCAAACTACTGGAGTCAAATTTACTTCCAATCAGGCTAAGTAGTCTGCCAGAAGCGATTTGTGCTGCGGCTGGAGCATGCACATATTTTCCTCCGAATGGGAAAAACCCAGGATCATGAATTTCGTACAACTCGTCTATTCCAAAATCTTGAAGAAACCAATCAAATACCCCGGTGTTTGCGCCCAAAAAATACAGGCCTTTGGTTTTTGTCTTTCCAATCAGGCGGACAGGCCTCTCCTTTAGAGGATTTAGTATGACAGAGAAAATTGTATTCTCTGGATACGCCTCTGCCATTAATCGTAAGACAAAACTCCCGTTAATGATTGAGAATGGCATAACTGGTACGACTGGTTCAATTTCTAAGTCGATCCTGTTACCCAATTTATGCAACTGAGACAATACCGTACCGCGTAGCTCGCTATATGCAAAATCCAAGCAATCAGTGATAAACACGAGACGTTTTTTCATTTTTTTTATCTCCTTCTATTCTTGATATTAAACGTTTTTAAGATTAAGTCAATTATTTAAATCAGTGTCTTTTCACTACCTTCAATTAAAATTGCATGAGAATTATCTATTCTTACAACTTTGACATTATTTTTTTCTTCAAATAATTTTATTTCCTCTTCAATATCGGGAGAATAGTGTGGAAAAATAATAAGATCCACTATATTAAAACCAGTGAAATCGGTAAGACCAACCTCATTTTTATCAGGATGAACATCGTTGGCTATTTGAATTGATGGTCCGACAATAAGACTACCAGCACTCACCCCAATATATAAACCACCTCTTTCAAGCATGGATTTTATATCTTTATCAAAATTTGCATGTCTAGCAAATTTCACAAGTTTAAATGTATTTCCACCACACACATAAATTACATCATAAGGTGATAAATCTTTTGGTTTATCGCTTTCAAAATCATAAAAATCAACAAACTCGACACCCGCTGATTTTAATTGAGACAAGCCTATTTGGTTGTACTGATTGTTTTCCTTGTCGGTAGATGCAGTAGTAATCATTATTACTTTTTTAAGATCTTTTGAATTTTTAATTTCAATAAATTTGTCGTAGACATTTTTACTGGAAAGACCTGTTGATGTTAGAAAAATTGTTCCTGAGTGGTTCATATTATTTATATTACATTTTTAGGAAGATAAAAGCAATATTTTATGAATATCTTTAAACTCGTTTCTATAAAGTTTTGTCTCAATGTGAATTAAAGGATAATAATTATAAAAAAGAGGCAGAAGAGGTGATGGAGAGAGTGAGGGGGTTAATTAATAAATAAATATGGTTTATTTTTAGCTAAATTATATGGTTAACTGTACAAGTTCTTGACAGGACGTATTATATACGATAATATATTTTAAGAAAAACTGATGTGTTTAACAACAAAAGTACTTTGATAAAGGAGAAAATGAAAAAACAATCGAATCTGAAACTTATGTGGTTTACAGTAAATCGTAATTGTAATTTTCGATGTAGCTGGTGCTATGCGGCAAGTTGCGAATATTATGTTGATGATGAAATGTCATTACAATTCGCACTTAATAATCTGAAGATTGCTGTCGGTCTTGGCATTAAACGCCTATTCTTGATTGGTGGAGAACCAACTCTCTGGCCACATTTGCTTGATTTTAATAACGCAATGAAAATTGCTGGTATACAATCAACTCTTGTATCTAACGCATACAGGTTTTCTGACGATCGTTTTTGGGAAAGATATAAAGATCACCCGAATACGCATATCGGTGTTTCTTTTAAAGCTTTCGACGAAAAAAGTCTTATAGAGAACACTGGATCTTCTAATTTTGCGATGGTTACAAAGGGTCTACGAAGGATCTTTAGCTATCAACGAAATAGTATTGCTAGCTTTGTATACTCACGACCTTATGTATCTCATTTCATAGACATGGTTAGGTATGCGGTTGATTGTGGAGCATTTGGTGTCTCCGTGAATTTTTGCTCTCCAGCTATATATAAAGATCATGTAGATGATAGATTCATGGTTGATATAGATACACTTGTCAAAGAAATCACGTCCAATTATAAAGAGGCAAATGCAATCACTAATGGTCGCTTGGTACTTGTTATGAAATATCCTCTTTGTATATGGCCCAGAGAGTTTATTCAGATCCTCAAAGTCCGGAATCAGATTTCTACGACTTGCCACTTACAACACCAGAATGGGTGTATCATTGACACGAATGGTTCTGCTTTGATTTGCAATAGCATGTTGAATTTCCCGATTGGTAGACATGGACAAGATTTCAACTCTGCTGAATCATTGGATGCTCTTTTCGGATCAAAAACGGTGAGAGATTATTTTGCCCAGATAAGAGCATATCCTTCAAAGAAATGTATAAACTGCGAAGTGTTCAAGGATTGCTCGGGTGGTTGTCCATTATTATGGACGTCACTTTCACCAGATCTTGTCATTAAAGGATGGTAAAAGCAGTTAGATTGGAGATTATGTATCACAGCCCCTTAGTGCATTGAACAAAATATGCAGTGGGGCTTTTTTAATATAGATAATATGTTAGTATTATTTCATGGATAAAATTAAAATCGAATTTGAATTTAGTCTTGAGTCAGAAGTTCGACGTGTTATGGAAACTAT
>CAZDRC010000028.1:0-7692 GCA_964507965.1 uncultured Candidatus Saccharibacteria bacterium | reverse complement strand
GAGCCAATGTAAAATAGAGAAATACTAGTAAGACCTGCTTCGGGAATATATCCATTCTTACCACCTTTATAAGCAGTAAGATTCAAGAAATGGGTAGGATTGGTCCATGTATGAGTACGGATATTCTTCACCTTTGTAAGAGTAATGTCAAATATCTCTGATTCATTATTCTTTATCCATTCCGCCATAAGAGCAATATCACTAGCTGAAGAAACATTCTTAGGAGATAGACCAGATGGATCATAGAAATATGTACGATATGCGCCGATAGAGCTAGCCCAATCATTCATCTTCTTTATGAAGGCATCCCGATCATAATATTGTGCGAGTGCCTCCGCCGAGTCATTACTAGAGACCATAAGTAGTGGGTATAGGAGCTCTTCTTTATATAATTTCTCTCCCAAACGTAGATTACCAGTATCACCCTCTGTATTCAATACTTTCTGTGTAATTTCTATTCTATCATTAGCATCTATCAATCTATTGGCAATAACAGCAGTTGCAAGTTTCGTAATAGATGCAATAGGCAATAGTTTATCCACAGATTTTTCTATTATAGTTTCACTATCATTCATATCATAGACAATATATGCATCAGATGAAATAGGATTTGGGAAATTCGGTATGAAGCTATTATCAGGATTATTATCAATATTATTTTTCCTAGATGAATATATGAAGATTCTAGAGAAATTAGAAACGAAAGTCGGATCAATCTCTCCTTCTTCAGCTATTAGAGAGATCGCTTCATCTGGTAATTCTTTATAGAAAAGTCCATGGAGATTGCCCTCATACCAATTGATAATAATAGCTAATATTATTCCTATGGATATTGCAGTCAGGAAAGAAATAAGGAATTTATTCATTTTTATTATTATTCATTATTATCCTGTTTAGAATAATATATAGTATTGCCAAAATGAAGATTGATAGAATCAAAGATTGGTGCATTGGCATTCCTATTTTTTTCCAAAGCATCTTTCCAGAATGTTATGAGATTAGAAAGAGTAGTCTCGAATGGAGTTTTATTATCGAAATATATAGTGATATCTGTAGTAATTCCCTCTTTTACAAATACATTCTCTACATACATTTCATATTCGCCATTCGTACCGACGAGTATTCCTAGAGGCAATAACCCATTCTGTATAGATCCAGAAATGAATCCCTGTAATTTACCAAATAATATTTCATCTATAAAAACAGTTCCTTCTTTCAGACTTTCACTACTATTGGGGAAGAAATATTTATTATAATTATTATTATCTATATCTTCTATACTAGCTCTATTATATATGTATCCCTTCTTATCAGATAGAAAACAATCATGAGGTATATTGTCTCCACGGAAACCATCACAGACAATAGCGCTAGGTACTCTATTCGTTATATTAACTGTTATTTCAGATAATCCATCTCTGCTTATTGATAGATTATTTATTATTTTATATTTATTCAATAAATTATTCGATATTGTTTTCTTTGGGAAGAATATAATACTTGATTTCGGAATTATTCCTAGATATTTCCCTTCTAGATATTCGAATGTTGAATCCTTTATTTCATTTATAGGAATATTATCTGTTCCTATAATATTCACTTTATTTATCTGTACGAAAGGTAAACGGATGAATAGTATTGTACCTATAATAAATAATATGAAAAAGAATAGAAGAAGAAATAGAGAAAAAATCATTCTCCTACGTTTCCTTTCTACATACTTTATACTCTGTAGAGCAGTCTTATACCTGAAGAAAGACATGATATTAATTATTATAAACTAATCCTATCTTTACCCATATACTTCCGCAATACCTCTGGAATAGTGATACTGCCATCACTATTCTGATAATTCTCTATGAGAGATACTAGAATACGTGGAGTAGGAATAGCAGTAGAATTGAGAGAATGTGCATAGCGTAGCTTACCCTCCGGATCACGATAGCGGATATTGAGACGCCTAGTCTGGAAATCATGGAAATATGATGCAGAAGAAATCTCTCTATATTTATATTCCTTCGGTACCCAGAGCTCTATATCATATTTCTTCACCTGACCTAGACCTAGATCAGATCCGCAATTGATAACTGTTCTATAGGGTATCATGAGTGACTCTATGAATTGTTCTGTATTCCTATTCAATTCTTCATGATAATTAACAGAGGTCTCATGACTCGCTTCACATAGTATTAATTGTTCAAATTTATAGAATTCCTGTACACGTATTAACCCCTTCACATCTCTACTATGTGACCCTGCTTCTCTACGATAGCATGGGGAGAATCCTAGATATCTCTTCGGTAGATCTGTTAATTCCAATACTTCATCTCCATACATAGACATGAGTGGTACCTCCGCCGTGCCAGATAGTACATCTCCATCCTGTGTAGTATAGAAGTCCTCTATATCTCCAGGTAGATGAGCTGTACCATAGAGAGCGATCTTCCGCACTATTGCAGGAGTGATCACAGGTATGAAATTCTTATTAGAAAAGAATTCTAAAGCATAATGCCAAATAGCGAATGAAAGTCTCGCTCCGTCTCCAGTAAGGAAATATCCTCGGAAGCCATGTACCTTAGTACCACGTTCGAAGTCTACCATCTTGAGATTCGTCATAAGCTCTACATGATCCTTCGGCTCGAAGTCGAAATTAGTTTTCTCCCCCCATGCCTTTATTTCTTTATTGAAATCTTCATTCTCTCCCTCTGGTACAGATATGTCTGGAATATTAGGAACTTGTAACATCATCTCTTGCCATTTCTTCATTGTCTTTTTCAATCTCTCTTCCTCCTCTTCTAGTCCTACTTTCAGATGCTTCATAGACTCTATGAGCTTCTCTCTCTCTTCTCCATCTGCTCGCATTATCTTCTGACTTGCTAGATTCTGCTCTGTACGCTTCTTCTCTATAGAAGTTAATAGATGCTTGCGTTTATCATCTAGATCTATAAGCTCACCAATGTCTATCTTTACATGTTTTTTCTTTGCACCAAGTTCTATTATTTCTTTATTTTCTCTTATAAATTTTATGTCTAACATGAATAAATAATACCATAAAAAAAGGCGAGACTACAACAATGTGTGAATCCCGCCTGAGGAAGCTCAGGGCTCCCGAAAGTCGATCCGACTACTTGCGCACAGCGCGTGGATGGAGTTTTCCACCAAGGTCAAGAGAAATCTTGTCGGAATCCTCATCTCCAATACGATAGGAAACCTTGTTCAGGATGACCTTGGCTGCCCTACGCTCACGCACACGCCAACGCTTGCTGTTAAACTTCATGATGTCAATTATCTGTAAGTTTACCGAGCATGGAGCTTTACTGTACCCACCAAGGCACAAGCTCCAAGGAAGTATGGTATAAGAAGAATATAATCTTGTCAATCTGTGAATAAAGTAAATAGATATATAATAGTTCCAATATGATTGAGACAATTTATAAAAATGATAAAAATTTCCCTTCATTACTCCGTGAGATAAGTGATCCTCCAGAGAAGCTCTTTCTCCATGGTAATATTTCCCCACTATTAGATCCACAGATGAAAATATTATGCATAGTAGGTTCAAGAAAATATTCTAATTACGGAAAGGAAGTATTGGAAAGATTAATAGGAGAATTATCCGGATACAAGATATGCATAGTATCAGGATTAGCACTCGGTATAGATAGTATTGCGCATAGAGTAGCAATATCTGCAGGACTATATACTATTGCCTTTCCCGGATCAGGACTAGATAGAGATGTCATATATCCACCATCACATAGAAGATTGTCAGAAGAAATAATAGAAAGCGGTGGGGCATTATTATCAGAATTCGAAATGGACCAAATAGCCCAAGACTGGACATTCCCACAAAGGAATAGACTCATGGCAGGTATAGCACATGGTACACTCCTCATAGAAGCAGGGATAAAGAGCGGTAGTATGATAACAGTAAGAAGAGCAATAGAATACAATCGTGATATAGCTACAATACCCGGTCAGATCTTCGATCCACTACGTGAGGGGCCACTCTCACTCATCCGTGATGGAGCTACTCCCATAACATCCTCTGATGATTTATTAGAATTCCTAGGATTTGCTAGGAGAGAGGGTCAGAGTAGACTCTCATTGAAGAATAATAAAATATATGATACTCTCGGTGAATACGAAAAGAAAATAATTTCCCTTCTACAAGTAGAACCGAGGAATAAGGATTTCCTATCGAGAGAACTAGGTATAGATGCAAGAGAAATAAATACTATTCTTTCTTCATTAGAATTAGAAGAATTTGTGAAAGAAGATGGCGGAATAGTAAGATCCATGTAATACTTAATTTATTCTATAAAAAAATAAATGAAACTTCTAATAGTAGAGTCACCAGCAAAAGCAAAAACAATTTCGAAATATCTCAATGGCAAATATACAGTGAAAGCTTCTGTCGGCCATATACGAGATCTACCGAAGAATAATAAGAAGGCTATTGATATAGCTAGTGGCTTCGTTCCTCATTATGAGATTTCCCCGGGTAAGGAAAAGGTAGTCGAGGAAATCAGAGAATTAGCAGAGAAAGCAGATGAAATAATACTAGCGACAGACCCCGATCGCGAGGGAGAAGCTATAGCATGGCATATCGCCGAGGCAGTAGGACTGAAGAAACCACAGAGAGTAGTATTCCATGAAATCACAAAGGAAGCAGTGCAGGAAGCCATGGAGCATCCGAGAACAATAGATAGGAATCTTCGCATGGCACAAGAGGCAAGAAGAGTTCTAGATCGTCTTGTCGGCTATGATCTATCTGGACTCATATGGAAGAAAGTCCGCTATGGACTATCAGCCGGTAGAGTGCAATCCCCCGCTCTACGTATAGTAGTAGAACGTGAGCGTGAAATACGCGCTTTCGTATCGCATAAATTCTATGTAATAACAGCAGATATGCTAACGAAGGCCGATATCCCTATAACCTTCACATGTGTGAAAGAACCTACAAATATAGAAGAAGTAAAAAAGATAATCGAAAAGGGTAAAAATGGTGATTGGGAAATAACAGATGTGACAGAAAGCACTATGAACCGTTCCCCTCGTGCACCATTCATCACTTCTACATTACAGCAAACAGCGAGCTCGAGACTCGGCTTCGCTCCCGCGCGTACAATGTCTATAGCACAGAGACTATACGAAGCTGGACATATAACATATATGAGAACAGATAGTACGAATCTGTCAAAGATAGCACTCGGTCAGATAGCAGAAGTAGTAGAGAAAAAATATGGTAAGAAATATCTACAATTCCGTACATATACTATCAAGAGCAAGAATGCACAAGAAGCACATGAAGCTATACGTCCATCTCATATGGATATAGAGAAAGCAGGTATGAATGATGAGCAGAAGAGATTGTACAGACTCATCTGGCAGAGAACAGTAGCTTCACAGATGGCAGATGCAGAAATGCTACGTACGAAAATCATTGCCAATATTACAACAGATACAATTCCAGAATTCCAGATCAATGGATCTAGAGTACTTTTCCCCGGCTGGCTCATAGCAGATCCTGAGGCTGGTGGTGCAGACAGCGATCTTCCGAAACTTTCCAGAGGTGATAATCTAGATCTGAAGGAAATGAAAAGCGAGGAGAAAGAAACAGAACCACCACCGAGATATAGCGAGGCAGGATTGGTGAAGGAATTGGAGAAAAGAGGTATAGGCCGTCCATCTACTTATGCATCTATAATAAAGACAATAGAAGATAGAGGATATGTATTGAAGGAAAATAAAAGCCTGAAGCCCACAGATACAGGTGAGGTAGTCTCTACTTTTCTAGAAGAGAATTTCATGCAATATATCAATGATTCTTTCACAGCAGAGATGGAGGATTCCCTAGATGATATTGCAAATGGAGATAAAGAATATTTGAAAACTCTGAAGGATTTCTATATTCCCTTTTCTAAAGAAATAAAGGATAAAAGTAAAACAGCCAAGATCACTAATCTCGGTGATGCAGATCTGAAATATAAATGTCCGAAATGTAGTGAAAGTATGATAATCAAGCTTGGTCGTGGGGGGAAATTCATTTCCTGTTCTCATTATCCAGATTGTGATGGATCACTCATGATGGATGGTACAGAGATAAAGAAGGATGAACCGATAGGTATAGATCCTACTACGAATCTACCAATATATGTTCTTGTCGGACGCTTCGGTCCATATGTACAGCTAGGAGAAAGACAAGCGAAGGGAAAGAAAGTAAAAGGAGAGAAGAAAGAAAAATTAAAGATGGCATCAATACCAAAGGGTATGGATATAGGTAAAGTTACAATAGAGGATGCTTTAAAATATCTGAGCCTACCTAGAACAGTCGGTATAGATCCGAAAACAGAGAAAGAAATAATAGCAAATGTCGGGAGATTCGGTCCTTATCTTATGATCGATGGAGATTTCCGATCTATTAAAGAAAAGGATGGAGATAATCCATATGATATCACTCTAGAAAGAGCTATAGAAATAATGAATAAACCGAAGGTTCTAAGGAAAGGTAGATTCGTAAAGAAGAATACAGAAGAGAAATAATTCTATAATAATTAAATATTGAAATCTTTTATAGAATAGATTTCTTCATTTTCTTCTTCTTTTATCTCTTCTTTTGATCTATCATCTTCTGGAGAAGTCTCTGTAGGAATCTCGATCGGTGTAGCATTGGAAATAGATTCTGCCATTTTCTCTTTTACATATTCATCTGCTTCTCTATTATGACTTTCGTCTATTTCTTTTGCAGTTCCTATTGGAGTATTATTATCTGAATTAATAGATACTTTGTTCTTTATTTTATCTAGAATCTTATGCACATCGTCTGGAGAATAGAAATTGATAGTGATTTTGCCTCCACGACCGACTTTATTTATATTAACTTTCGTTCCGAGCATTTCTTTGAATTTATTTTCTAGTTCTATCATATCTGGTTCTGCAGACCAATCATGCTTGCGTACTCGATCTGATGCTGTCCTACGAGCTATTGATTCTGCTTCACGCACGCTGATCTTGCGGAACATTATCTCTTTGAAAAGTGTCATCTGTTCTTCTTTATGATCTACGAGCATGAGAAGTGGTCTAGTATGACCTTCTGATATCTTGCCTTCACTCACTGCATTCAATATCTCTTCTGATAGAAGAAGTATTCTCATTGTATTGGAAACATATTCCCTACTCTTCCCTACTTTTTCTGCTATTTGTGTATGTTTCAAATTGAATTCCTTCACAAGCCTGTCGAAGGCACGTGCACGATCTACAGCATTTATATCTTCTCTCTGCAAATTCTCTATTATTGCAAGCTCGAGCTTCACTCGTGGATCATTGTCCCCACTACGAATAAGTACTGGTACCTGTGTGAGGAGAGCGAGTCTCGATGCACGTAGACGACGCTCTCCTGATATGAGCTCATACTCTACCGCAATACCACCATCTGGCTTCTCGAATTCATGACGAGTAACTATGAGTGGCTGTAATACTCCATACATACGTATAGACTCTGCTAGATCGCGGAGTTTATCATCATCGAATTCTCTTCTTGGTTGATATGGATTGGGCTTTATTTTCTCTATCTCTATCCAGAAGACAGAGTCGCTATGGAATTGTGATGGATTAGACATGAATATATTTTAGCATAAAATTCAACTAGTCAAAAATTGATTTTTCTCCCAATATTGGATATTCTTGTAG
>CAZDRC010000027.1:0-7930 GCA_964507965.1 uncultured Candidatus Saccharibacteria bacterium | reverse complement strand
GTATTCAAGCTAGCTAGAACAACTGATGATAATATACCTATGATTGCGATAACAACTAGAAGCTCAATCAATGTAAAACCTCTTTGTAAATATGTTTTTTTCATACTATTACTATTTAACTTATTATTAACTATTAAATTAACCTTTTAATTACTTCTTTTATAAGGGTAATTATAGCAGATCCCCTTATAAAAACCACAAATGATAATGTGGATAACTATATTTTATCATATTATCCACTATTATTGTGAAGAAGCGACATTGTATATAGGTATAAGCACAGATGCTAGAAGTATAGCAACACCCGCACCTAGAGAAACTATCATAATAGGTTCAATAAGATCAACCAGAGCATCCACAGCAGTCTTCACCTCTCTAGCATAGAAGTTAGCAAGGGTTTTCAATATATTACCAAGTTCACCTGTTTCCTCTCCCACTTTCATCATCTGTATCATAATACCGGGGATTTCTGTATTACCAGATAGAGCTTCTGACATTGCCTTACCAGCTTTCACATCTTCCAATGCTTTAGAAATAAGATTCTTATATATACTATTATTAATAACAGAAGAAGTGAGCTCCAGAGCTCTGACCATAGGGATACCAGATACCAACATAGTATTCATATTATCTGATATACGTGATAGATATAGCTTTCTGAACAATGTACTGACATATGGAACACTGAGCTTGGTTCTATCGAATACGAATTTCCCTGTCGGAGTTCTAATATATCTGAAAAGGAAGAATCCACCGATAACAACAAGTCCTAATAATAGGAATCCATAATCAACAAAGAAATTACTAATACCGAGAACAATCCTAGTATATATAGGTACCTCCTGTCCAGAATCGACGATAATAGCACTGATCTTCGGTATCACCATAGTGAACATAAGTATCATAACTGTAATAAAAGTAATAATAACGAAAGCAGGATAAATAAGTGCACTCTTGGCCTTCGTCACAAGCTCATATGTTCTATCTAGATAGTCTGCAAGATAATTGAATGTTTCATCTAGCTTTCCACTCTCTTCTCCTGCTTTTACCATATTCACATAGAATTCAGAGAATATCTTCGGATGTTTCGCAAGAGAATTGGAAATAGAACTTCCAGACTGGAGATCATCTGCAATTACTGCTAATTTTTTCCCGAGAACCTTATTATCAGCTTCTGCAGATAGAAGACGGAATATACGTAGTGCAGATACTTGAGCTTGGAAAAGAGTCGCTAATTGTCTAGATAGGATCACAATATCTTTATTAGATACTCTATCTAAGAAAGAGAGATTTTTTGAAAAAATAGACTTACCAGCACCTGTTTCATGTATAGCAGTGATAACGAATCCTCTTCTCTGTAAAGATGATATAGCAATATCAACATTCAATGCATCTATTGATCCATCTATTTGTGCTCCTATTGTATCTACGGCTTGATAATTGAAAAGCATATTTTATATATTTATATCATCCTTTCTAGAACTTTAGGATTCAAGGAATTCATATAGGCAGTCTCGACGGTGATCTCTCCTAGACGTACTAGCTCTGCTAGGGACCTATTCATATCTACCATACCTTGATCAGAACCTGTTTCTACAACAGTGTTTATTTCATGAATTCTTTTCTCTCTTATAAGATTGGCGACAGCATTATTATTTATTAGAAGTTCATAGGCAGGAATGAGTCCACCAGAGACTCTAGGCAATAGACGCTGAGAGAATATACCAGTGAGACTACCTGCTAGCTGTACACGTATCTGATCCTGTTGAGCGGGAGAAAATGAATCTATTATACGATTAATAGTCTGAGCGGCATTATTCGTATGTAATGTGGAAAGTACTAGATGTCCTGTTTCTGCAGCAGTAACAGCTGTGGATATAGTGTTGATATCTCTCATTTCACCTAATAGACAAACATTGATATCCTCACGGAACATGGCGATGAGAGCACTATGGAAATCTGGAGAATCTAGCCCTATTTCCCTCTGATCAATAATAGACTTCTTTGATTCATAGACATATTCTATAGGATCCTCTATGGTCAATATATGCTCTGATCTAGTCTGATTGATAAGTTCTACTAGAGAAGACAATGTAGTGGTCTTACCTTGACCAATAGGACCTACACACAGGAAGAATCCTTGCTGTTTCCTAGTGAAGGACTCAAGAATAGGAGGAAGATTGAGTTCTGCTAATGTTCGAATGACTTTCGGTATTAGACGTAGAGCAATAGATATACCATTCTGCCTATAATATGCATTGCCACGGAAACGTACATCGGATGTACTATAAGCAAAGTCTACTTCCCTATCTCTTTCGAATTCTATTCTTGTCTTCTCTGTTAGGAATTCATTCAAATATCCTTTCATAGTATTCTCTGTAATTATAGGTTTCTTCACTATCGGTAAGAGATTACCAGAAACACGTATAATAGGATTACGACCAATAGATAGATGCAGATCAGAAGCGTTCTCACCTACTACTGTACTTATTAATTCCTCAATTTCTTTTTTATATTCCATATATTATTTCTTTTGACTAGCTTTAGAATTCTTATAAATCCTATTAACCTCAGATAAAACCTCAGAAGGGATAGTTGTAGCTTTTATTATATATCCATCGACATTGAGCTTCTTGGCACGAATAATATCATCAGAGAGTCCTTGATTAGTAAGCATTATAATTACTGCATTCGGTGTGAGATCCTCCTTTCTTATAGTAGAGATAAGATCAACACCATCCATACCAGGCATTACAACATCGACAAGTAATACATCCGGCTGGAATCCCTCATGGATTATCTTCAGAGCATCCTCAGAACCCTGTGCAGTGCGTACAGTGAATCCATTTTTGGTAAATTTCAAAGAATACATATCGAGAAGGAAACTGTCATCATCAACAAATAAAATATTCATATATGTATTATACTAGAGCTTATTGACTTCTTCAAACGGAATTATCTTATTAAAGGACTTTATTAGAGCATCTTCCTTCATGGTAAGCATACCCTTTTCTCTTAATACCTTACTCACTCCGAGTTCAGTAGGATTATCTAATATAATTGATTCTATCTCTTTATCCATTTTGAAAGCTTCGAATACAGCTACTCTACCTCTTATACCCTTGGGACATTCTGGTGTAGGTGATATCTGATACACAGTATTAGAGAAAGGTATTTCTTTCTTATACTGTGCAGGTAGATCAGAGAATTGCTTGTCTATCATCATCTTTATACTTCCTTCTATTGGTATTGGCTTGCCTGCATCTGGACAGAGAACTCCGACAAGTCTCTGAGCGACAGCGAGTATGAGAGTAGGAGCAATAAGATATGGATCAACACCCATATCGATAAGACGTGGAATAACTCCAGCTGCATTATTGGTATGCAGTGTAGAGAAAACAAGGTGACCAGTAAGAGCCGCCTGCACTGCAAGCTGAGCTGTTTCCTTATCTCTGATCTCACCGACCATTATAATATCTGGGTCTTGACGTAGGGTAGTGCGTAGTCCTGTAGCAAATGTATAGTTTATCTCTGGATGAACCTGACTTTGATTGACTCCTTCCATATTATATTCAATAGGATCTTCTAGAGATAGAACATTGAAACTTTCCTTATCTACTTCATTCAACATAGAATAGAGAGTTGTAGACTTTCCTGATCCTGTAGGACCAGTAATAAGTATGAGTCCATAAGGCCTCTGTATTGCTTCTTTTATAAGACTTAAATTCTTATTTGTCATACCTAACCCGTCTAGCTTCTTCACACCCTTCTCCTGATCGAGAATTCTCATCACTATCTTCTCTCCATAATAAGTAGGGAAAGTGGATACACGGAAATCTATTTTCCTACCTTCTATACGTGCAGAGAATCTACCGTCTTGTGGTTTCCTCCTCTCATCAAGTCTCATATTGGAGAGCACCTTGATACGAGCAACCACAGCACTATGTACCTGTGATGGTAATACTAGACTTGTATTCAATACTCCATCAACACGGAATCTCACTCTTACTTTATCTACAAGATGCTCTATATGTACATCAGAAGCATTACCTTCTGTAGCATATCGTACGATAGTCGCTACGATTTTCACCACAGGAGCATCCTCCATAATGAATGTTTCTTTATTATCGCCTTTCTTAGTCTTTGCTTTATCTATTACGGCATCCTTATCTACAGATAGGACAGTTTCTAGCTCAGAAAGAGCCTTCGATACTTCTCCAGAAAGGCCTTTATAAGAATCGATTACTTTATTATAATCATCTAGGCTGATCAGAAAGACCTTATAAGGAATGTTATTCTTTGAAGCTATGAAGTTCAGAGCATCTCTAGCTTCTATATTATCTGGATCAATAATACCGACTTCGAGCATTCCGTCCTTCAGAGATAATGGTACGAATTTATAATACACAGCTGATTCTTCTGGTATATAATCTAATGCTTCGAACTGTATAGGATTCTCCCCTAGATTCCTAATAGGAATATTGAGGAATTCACTACGAGCAGATAGTATATCCTCCATCTTCACACCATGCTCTATAAGAGCCTTATCTATAGGCTCACCATCGTCCATTCTTTGTCTTAATTCCTTTATATCATCCTTTGATATAATATTTTTCTTTATTAGTATATCTAATATATTCATAGTTTAATTACCAAATATCTTGAGGAAAGGATTCGGCTTCCCTACTCTTTGTTCTGGAACTATTACTGTATGATCTACAAGAGATTTGTAGACGGTACTTTCAAAGAATTTACCATCTATATTTATAGAACTCAATTGATTCAATAATGCAAGAACATCAGAACCTACAGTCATAGCAGGGCTATCAATATCACCCATAATACCTAGAGAAGATGTAGTATCTTCTGGAGAGCCCTTCATATAAAAATATGTTCCCATAGCTAATAATACTATTACTATAGAAATTATTATTGTTTTTTTTGATGATTTATTATTCTGCATATTATTGTATTAACCAATAGGTCTTTATCTCTACACTGAAATTATACATATCTTTCTCTTCCTCATCTTCTCCGGGTGTTACAGAAAGTTTCGTTATATCCATAAGTCTGAGACTAGACTCTATATCCTGCAAGAAATCGAGCATTTTCTGATATGAGGATGTTACGGAGAAAGACATAGTAACTTCTCCATATTTCTTCTCTGCAACCTGAGAGAACTCTTCTGGTGTATTAGGTCTCTGCTCAGGACTTCTATTGATAGTTTCAGTTTTTACCTCTGGTGAGCTTGTCACTATATCTTTGAGCTCTAATCCACGCTTTCTAGCTAGATCGTCCTTTACATCTATTATAAGTCTTACATTATCCATATTATCTGGAACCATTTTATTTAATCGATCGACTATATCAATAGGAGGAATGGCATTATATTCTTTTAAGATCTTATCTCTAATCTTTATTAGATTATCAGCATTATTTAGAGCCTTCTTATATTCTAGATTCACAGTACGTATTCCTTGAAGTTCGGGTATTCTCTTACTTGTGAATGTGAAATATATTCCGACTGCGAGAATTATGAGTATTAATGCTGTTAGATTCTTATTCATATTTATTGATTATTGGTTGAAGTAGCTGTTGTCGTGGCTGTACTGGTAGTGGTAGTGGTCGCTGTAATCGTCGTTGTATTTCTATCTATTATAAGATCTTCTATAATAAGACCCTCACTTTTCAAGGTATCATTTAGAACTTTTTCATAGGAAATATCTGTCTGTAATATATCAGCTGAGAAATCAAAGCTAACATTATCATCCTCATCGACAATAATATTGGAAAGTATTGGGTTCTTTATAACCTTATTCGTACCATATTTCTCTGATCTACCGAATACATCACTCTGCCAAGCGACACTGCTATAGCTATTTGCTAAGCCTTTCATACTCACCTTATATGTACCATCACCTCCCGATGAACTATCACCAGTAGATATTTCTAGATTCTGGAAATATACACCCTCAATAGTTAGTCCAGCTATAATATTGAATATTTCTGCAATGGTTACATGTTTACCTAATATCTCTTTAGCAATGTCTATTTTTGTATTTGCTTTCTTTATTGCTTCTATTTCAGAAGTATCGAATTGTCTTTGCTTTTCCTTTAGATCTATTATCATCTGATCTTGAGAACTCATAAGTGAACCCTTGGCTACGAATACGAAAACTGCCCCGCCGATAGAAACAAGAAAGGCGAGTATGCCGATCATCATGAATATACTAGTACCTCCTCCACCACTATTATTACGAACTCTGACACCTTGATCAGGCATAAGAGGTTTCCTAGGAATAAAAGATGTTTGGAACTTTGTATCCATTTCTATAATTATACCGAACAAATGTATAATAGACTAATGCAAATGTGTATAAAGATGTGTATAAGATAAGATTAATTCAATTCTCCTAAGCGTCGTAATGCTGTACCTATCGCTACAGCGAATTCTGGACCATTCTTTCTTAATTGTTCATTGAAGAATGCTGGGGTCTCTAATTTACCGAATGGATCTGCGAATACAATTTCATTTCTGAAACTTATTTTCGCCATATCAGTAAAACCTTTGAGTAGAACCCCGCCACCTGTCAGTATTACCTTGGCAATATTCTTTGAATATTTCTTCTGATAATTGAGTAATACGGTATTGGCTTCATAGAAAATATAATCTAGATTAATAGTTATTATCTCGGTCAATTCCTTGTACTCTGGGCCACCACCTAGGCCATAAACCCTTTTCATATTTTCTGCTTCATTTATTCCTATGCTTAATGATTTCGACAAAGCAAGTGTTATATCCTGAGATCCTCTATTGATAATATGAGAAGAACGTAATATTCCTCTTTCTACAATATATAATTTCGTAATCCTAGCTCCCATATCTATTATCATATTGGCTTGTATACCCTGTTCTACTACTGCACGTATGGAGCTGAATATTTCTATTTCATAGAATGATGGTTTCAGATTAACTCTAGAGGATATTGTCTGATAATTATTTATATATTCATTATGAATCGCTACTATGAGCACATCTTGTCCACGCTCTTGTTGTGCATAATTACCATTATCATCTATCGGTGGCATAGAGTCCTCTCTTGGTATTGGTGACCAATCTAGCATAACTTCATTTATCGGTACTGGTATATATTTCCTAGCCTCCATAGAGACTACATCAGCGATCTGCTTCTCCTTTACTGGTGGTAGAGTAACGAATGATATAAGACTAGAGGATAATGGCAAAGCTACACCAGCAGATAGTGTGGTGGTCTTCGATTCGCGTAGTATATCGCTCAAGGCTTCTGCTATTTTATCTGGGGTTAGATTGGTAGATCTACCTATCTCTATTCCTGCATAAGGTCCTAGAGCGAGCTCTCCATAGGTCTCTAGCACTGCTCTACCTCGCTTTTTCTTTATCTGTACTATCTTTATAGCGGAAGAACCGATATCAATACCAAGAACGCTCCTGTCTTTCTTAGAGAAAAATGATAATAATCCACCTAGATTCATAAGGGTATTATAGCATGCTAGAATGTGGAAATGCGAATTCTCATAAGAACACTATTAATCAATATTGCTGATTTCATTTTCCCTCCGAAAAAAGAGGAGATTATAATACGTAATATAAGTCCAAAGGATTTCTATAATAACGTTAAGAAATCAGGAATTCCTGAATTTAATTTTATTTATTCTATCTTTGCTTATAAAGATCCACTTGTTAGAGAATTAATATGGCAAATTAAATACAGGAAGAATAAACATGCTATAGATATTGCAGGTCATGTTCTATATGATTATTTATATAGGAATAATTTTATAAATTGCATACTTATACCTATACCTATATCTAGAAAACGTAGGAAAGAGAGAGGTTATAATCAAACCGAGCTTATTGTGGATGAAATAATGAAATTAGATATGGAAAATA
>CAZDRC010000026.1:1758-8423 GCA_964507965.1 uncultured Candidatus Saccharibacteria bacterium | reverse complement strand
TAGGATAATTATAGAGAGAGCTAATATTGCTATACTTGTAATATCAAGTGAGAAGTTCATAGATAGATTATAGAGCATTTATAATTAATTTGCGAGAGAATTGTATAACATATATAATATAGGTATATATGGAGCATCTTACGAAACAACAAATAGTATTACTTACACTCTTCATAAGCTTCGTCACATCTATGGCGACTGGTATTGTCACTGTATCTCTTATGGATCAGAGTTCTACTGGTGTGACTCAGACTATTAATCGCGTTGTAGAGAGGACAATAGAGAGAGTAGTATCTGGTACTCCTTCTGAAGCCAATACCGCCGCTGTTATAAGCTATGAAGATCAAGTAGCGCTGAATGCCGAGAAAGTAGGGAAGAGCGTAGTACGTATTAAGCCCCGTGGTACTGATGCCGAGTCTGTAGTGGGTATCGGTCTTATTGTATCTAATGAAGCTGTTATACTTGCTGATAAAGAAGCAGTTTCTAGATCCGATGATCTAGTAGCGAGATTCTATACTGGTCAAGAATTCCCTGTACGTATTATCCAATCACAAATAAGTGGAGATATAGTATTCCTATTAGCTGATATTCCAAAGGAGATGAAGTCTCAATTAGAAATAGTCCCAATTACATTTGCTACATCAGTCAAGCTTGGTCAGACAGTATTCTCACTCTTCGGTAAGGATTCTAATTCTCTCGAGCAGGGAATAATAGAGAAGACAAGCGAGAATGGTGATTCCTCCAGTGCTCTCACATTGGTGAGTCCAATATTCACATCTATTAATCCTTCTTCTACAGATCTCGGTAGTCCACTCTTCACTATATTCGGAGAAGTTATAGGTATAGAAACTTCTTCTTATATGAATAATAGTGATAATAGTAAAGGCATTTTCTATCCAGTGAATCCTTTGAAACCTATTATCCCGATTATTTCTAAATAGGATTTGATTATTTATATATTGACATAACAGCGTTTTGTCATTATTATACAGTATATATAGATATATATAATACATATGCCGCCACTTACCAATTTCACAACAAAAGCAAAAGAAGCATTACGTAGGTCACATGAATTAGCGATAGAAAGAGGCCAGAACCACGTGAATCCAGTACATCTTCTCTGTGCTCTCATATTACAAGAAGAGAGTATGGTTACCTCTATTCTAGATAAATTAGAAATAGATACTATGCTTCTTACAGATATTATTCTAGAGAATATAGAAGCTCCAGAAGCAGGACGTACACTTTCTCCCTCATATCAGATATATCTCACTCCAGAGCTAGCATCTATTATCGAACATGCAGGTAAGGTAGCGCAATCTATGAAAGATGAATTTATTTCTACAGAACATCTCTTCGTAGGATGTTTCGATGTACAGAATCAAGCCAGAGATATATTAGCAAGATTCAAAATTGATAGACAGAATGTATTAACAATAATAAAAGAATTGAAGGACTCTGGAGATGCTGAGGAAGATAAGCCGAAGAAAATGCGTACACTTTCGAAATATGCTAGGAGCCTTACCAAGCTTGCAAAAGAGAATAAACTCGACCCTGTTATCGGTAGAGACAATGAAATATTGAGAATTATACAGATACTCTCCAGACGTACGAAGAATAACCCTATACTTATCGGCGAAGCAGGAGTAGGGAAAACAGCAATAGTAGAAGGACTTGCAATACGTATGTCACAGGGAGATGTACCAGAATCTCTCAAGGATAAAGAATTAGTATCATTAGATCTCGGATCACTTATCGCTGGTACGAAATATAGAGGAGAATTCGAAGAGAGACTAAAAAATATTTTGAAAGAAATAGAGAGATCTGATGGTAAAATTATACTTTTCATAGATGAAATACATACATTGGTAGGTGCTGGTGCAAGTGAAGGATCAATGGATGCAAGTAATATGTTGAAGCCGGCACTCGCAAGAGGTGAGCTCCGCGCTATCGGTGCTACTACGATAAAGGAATATCAGAAGCATATAGAGAAGGATCCTGCGCTCACACGTCGCTTCCAACCAGTACATATCAGTGAGCCTTCTGTAGAAGATGCTATTGCAATACTTCGTGGGCTGAAGGAGAAGTATGAGCTCTATCATGGAGTGCGTATTACAGATGATGCAATAGTTGCAGCTGTCAATCTCTCTAGTAGATATATTTCCGATAGATTCCTACCAGATAAGACTGTAGATCTCATAGATGAAGCTGCATCTGCATTGAAAATTTCTCTTGAGAATATGCCACCACAGCTAGAGGAAACCCGTAGGAAAATAATGCGTTTAGAAATAGAAAAAGAAGCTCTGAAGAAAGAAGCTGAAAAAGATAAGAATGCCAAAGTTCGTACACAGAAAATAGAGAAAGAAATTGCAGACCTACGTGAGAGCACATCAGAATTGGAATTGAAATGGAAGAATGAGAAAGATACTATTACAGATATAAAGAAAATAAAGAAAGATCTAGAAACTCTACGTATAGAAGCAGAGGCAGTAGAAGCTCGTGCAGATCTGGCCAAGGCAGCGGAGATACGTTATGGTAGGATCCCTGCTCTAGAGAAAGATCTAGATAATAAGAATAAGCGCTTGAAGAAATTGCAAAGCTCTAGAAGAATATTGAAAGAGGAAATAGTAGAGCAAGATATTGCAGATGTTGTATCTCGCTGGACTGGTATACCTGTTAATAGAATGATGGAAGAAGAAGCGAAAAAGCTTACAAGAATGGAAGAAGAGATAAAGAAGCGCATAGTCGGCCAAGATGAAGCTGTGAAGAAAATAGCAGATACGATAAAGCGCTCAAGAGCTGGTATTGCAGATCCATCTCGACCTATTGGATCATTTATTTTTCTTGGTCCTACTGGGGTAGGGAAAACAGAGCTTACCAAGGCTCTTGCAGAATTCCTATTCAATGATGATAAGGCTCTTATAAGAGTAGACATGTCAGAATTCATGGAGAAGCATTCTGTATCGAAGCTTATCGGTGCACCTCCAGGATATATTGGTCATGATGAAGGTGGTAATCTCACCGAGCTTATAAGACATCGTCCATATTCTGTAATACTATTTGATGAAATAGAGAAAGCACATCCAGAAGTTTTCAATATCCTTCTACAGGTTCTAGACAATGGCCGTCTCACTGATTCCAAGGGTAGAATTGTCAATTTCAAAAATTCTGTAATCATAATGACATCCAATATTGGTGCTCAGTTTATAGAGAAGATGGAGAAAATTGGCTTTGCGATTGAGAAGACAATAGAAGGTAATATAGAGAATAATAATAATATTGAGAAAGCTAATTATAATGAAGCAAAAGTGAAAGTAATGAATTCTCTGAAAGATTATTTCCGCCCAGAATTCCTCAATCGTCTGGATGATATTATCCTATTCGATATTCTAGATATGGCTTCAATAGAGAAAATAGTGAAGATACAAGTGGATACTGTCATAGAAAGATTGAGAGAGAAAGAAATACATCTCAATATTTCTTCTGAAGTATTGAGCTATCTCGCAAAAGAAGGATATAATCCACATTATGGTGCGAGACCATTGAAGCGTCTAATACAGAATAAAATATTGACTCCTGTTGCTGGACTTATGATATCCCAAGGAATATCGAAAGGTGGTACTATTTATGTAGGAATAAAGAAAGGAAGTAAAGATGAATTCACTTTTGATGTAAAGAATAAGAAGAAAAGTGAGAGTCCGATAATAATGAAAGATATGGAGGCGTATAAGTAAATCCAAGTACTCTTGCTAGAAATAGATAAAATGTTAGACTCTTATAGGAGTACATTATAAGTAGTTAATAAAAATGCGTCGGTCGGATAGTGGCTATTCCAGGAGACTGTAAATCTCCGGCCCTTTGGGCATCGCTGGTTCGAGTCCAGCCCGGCGCACAGATTATTTTACTCCACCACATTCCTTTTCAGATGTTGTGCTATATAGACTGAGATTTCATATGGAATAGTCTCACAGATCTTGGCTATATTTTCTATAGAATTCTTATCTTTTCTATTCTTACTAATAACTATCACCTCATCCCCAATTTTCGCATTCACTATTCTACTAATATCAATAGTAGCAATATTCATACTGACTCTACCGACAATAGGGCAGAAAATATTTCCTATTTTCACTTCACCAGTATTAGATAGTCGCCTATCAATTCCCTCATAATATCCCATAGGTATAGTAGCGATAGTCATATCTTCTATAGCAGAGAAAGTACATCCATAACCGATACATTCACCTTTCTTTATTTTCTTTATACTTGAAATAATAGTTTTCATCTCTAGTATCGGTTTCGTTTCCACTCCATCAATTTCTATTAGTCCATAGAGTCCTATACCGAGTCTTATGAGATTGGCTTTGGCTTCTCTATAATTAATACCTACAGAAGCAGAAATATGGAAATATTGTAAGTCAGGAAATGCTTCTTTCCATATCTCTACTGCACTATTCCATTTCCTGATCTGATCCTTAGTATATGCACTATCAGTATTATCTGCATCGGCGAGATGTGAACAGATTCCTTCTAATTTTATTTTTTTATTTTCTTTTATTATCTTTATTGCATCATCTATGTCCTCTAGTGCTATACCTTGTCTATGCATGCCTGTATCTATCTTTATATGTATACGAGTTTCTCTGTTTATAGATTTCAGAGTATCTATTGATCCTATTGTATATATTATATTTTTCAATTTAGAATTATTAATATTCTCTGGTATAACATAGCCGACTATGAGTAGGGGAGTCTTTATTCCCTCATTTCTTATCACCTTTGCTTCGAAATATGAATCAATAATAAAGAAGGGGACTTTCTCATCCTTCAATATATTCACTATTTCTCTCAATCCATGACTATATGCATTACCCTTCAATACTGGAGCGACATCTCTATCTCCTACAGCCTTGCGGAATTGATTGAGATTATATAATAGTGCGCTTTTGGAAATATTAATATTAATAAGGGAGGGAATATCGTCCTTTTTTCTCAATATTTTTCTGAAGGCACTTTTTATGGCAGATTTCATAGACTATATTGTATATCTTATGATGTAATATTACCCCCTTGACTTTATTATCATACTATGATATGCTGTTTGACAGTAACCCAAATCAGGGGTTTAATGAAACCCCGATTCGCTCTTTGACAAACCAATATAAACCCTCTTGGAAGGGGGTATGTGTTTGTTTGGAGAGTGGATTCACAGGAAAAAGTCATGAAGAACAACATGTATTGGACTCGTTCAATGGAGAAGAAGTCCGAACAGACTCGATCTATTGTGATCGGATTTTGCATCGGAATTATCTTCCTTGTGGGAATGGCCATGTGGTTGTTCCAACCCCATGAGGACACTCTCCTCGACGCCGTCGGCGTCGTGGTGCCGGATATTCCGGCGCAGATGTCGGAGGGTGGTTCGTCTCTCAAGCCCGGGATTGATTTCCCGGAGGAGGCGAATGACGGTGCAGTGCTGGTGGTGGAAAAGGGCGCATCCTTTCGGATGATGCCCTCATCTACGAACCAGCCGGTACCAGTGTCGGAAGCAGATGTTCTCGCTCGTCAACAGGCGGCGCGGGAAGCACAACAGAAACGTCAGTAAATGTCAGTAAACGTCAGTAAATCAGTCAATAAAACAAAACAAAAAAGAAAGTAGAAAAAGATGAAAGTTCTCAAATCTCTCTATATCGCCATGATCTACGTCATGGCCGCACTGTTCGGTTTCTGTGCATTCAAGTCTCTGGCATTGGGCCAGGACCTGCCGATTCAGTCGCAGGATGTCCTCCGGGAGTGCGCTCTCGGCAAAGTGGTTCGCGGATCACGGATGGTGGACAGTCCCAGTATGGTCTGGGATAAGAACACCTTTGCTTCATTCGAGGCAGAGGGGAATGGGGCGGAGTCGGTTCTGGATAAACTCTTCGGGGTCCAATTCCAGTTCAGTCTCTCTAATCCTGGTGACCTTGTTGAAGGTCACGTGTGGCTGTATGATGCACAGGACAATCTCCTGTTCTACGGTCGCACTGAGTACCGGTTGGCGGACCTGGATAAGAATGGTCCGTCTTACGGGATCTGGATGCAGTACATTCCGATCCTGTCTGGTGTTCAATCGGCGGAGGTGCTTGTCCTCGATAAGGATGGCATCACGGTCCGACGGGAACCGCTCGAAGTGCGGAATGGAGAAATCCTTTTCCCACCGTGGATGTCAGGAGTTTCCAACGGGATTCTCTCTGCTCGTTTTAAAGACGGACAGGTGATGACCTGGAATCTCTGGGCTCCGGAAGGACAAACCCCGGGAGTCTTCAGTGAGACGGGCTCCTGGAAGATCGAGGGGCACTATGTGTTCTCTCCCTCGGACAAGGATGTCATCCTCGTTAAGATCATCGAGACATGGCTTCGGCCTACGGTTTTGATTACAGTCAAGGCTGGCCAGTCCGTAAGGTTCGATGTTTCCGGTCTGGTGCAAAGTGATGGCCAGACTTATTTCGAAAGTCCACTGTCTGGAGTGTTTCAGCAGGTGGATGGACCATGGGCTGGGGCTTTCAACCTTGGACAGGAATTCAATATTGTTTTCCCTGCGCCGGGTCAGTATCGTCTCCGGTTCGACTGGAAAGAGTTCGGCCTCCCTGGCCGGCTATACGACGGCCCCACCGAAAGCGGTGGAG
>CAZDRC010000026.1:0-1658 GCA_964507965.1 uncultured Candidatus Saccharibacteria bacterium | reverse complement strand
CAACATTGGTTTCAAAAAACCGCTCAATGCTTCGGCACTGGGCGGTTTTCTTATTGTCTAATTATACAAATCAAAATTAAGCTATTTTAAATACCACTTTCTCTAATTCTTTTATTCTAGGTTTATGATCATCAAGCAATATTTCTTCAATTTTTCTAGATCTAATTTCATAACTACCTATAAGTGATTTTATTTCATTAAAATCTTCTTTTGTTGCTAAACCTTTAATTTCTTGTTTCATTCCTATGATTTCATATTCAATTACATTAAATTTATTGTCTATCATTTCAAATTCTCCTCTCATTTCCTTTTGAATTTCAAGGAATTGATTTGCTGTAGAAACAGCAAGACCTTCTACCAATTTCTCGGTCTTTTCATCTGATTCATCGAATCTTCTTGTTATATATTGTCTAAATTCTGTAAAATATTGTGGTTCTGTTATATCCATATGGTTGTATTTTTATTAATTAATAATATCACACATTATATGTTTAGTATTAAATTAATAGCAATAGCGAAAATCACGAAAAATTCATAAAGATTTTATTTCATGTGGATAACTTTATGGAATACCGAATAATATGGCTATATTTGCTTTTCTATGCAATATAGGTTAATGTATGTAAATACTAATAAGATTTTCATATAATTATGTCACAGGATAAACTCATAACACTTCGCAATAAGCAAACAGGGGATATATATATTACTCGTAAAAATAAGAAAACAGTTGAGAAAAAGATTGAGCTCAAGAAATATAGCAAATCCCTTCGCAAGCATATAGTCTTCAAAGAAGCTAAGAAATAATATAAAGCACTTACAAGAGCCTTTTGCTTATGGTATATTAAAGTATAAGGGCGATTGGTGAAGTGGTATCACAAACCTCTCCAAAAGGTTTATCGGGGGTTCGAGTCCTCCATCGCCCGCCATTCAATATCCCTATTCCTCTTCCACCATACCATCTGTCTTTTTGCATAATGCCAGATCTCCATTTCCAACTGCTCCAACATTTCTTCTTTTGTAATCAGACTTCTTAAATATCTAGAAATATATCTATATTCTAGTCCCAATTCCTCCATTCTCTCCCAAGATAATCCTTCTTTATGAAGATTTTTTACTTCTTCTATCATTCCTATATCTATACGCTTTAGAAGGCGATTATGAATTCTCTCCTTCAATTTATCATTTTCACATTTTAATCCTATCCATTTCACCTCATATTTCGGATTATTTTCTATCTTCGGCATTATTCCTTTTACTTTTATTATCTCTATTGCTCTTGCTAATCTTTTTTTATTATTTTTTTCAGAGTTATTCAATTGTTCGAAATATATTTTATCTAATTTTATAAGAATATTTTGTATTTCTTCTAAAACTTTATTTTCTAGATCTTTATCATGTTTTACATCTGGATAAGAAATATTATTTACAAGAGCATCTATATAGAATCCTGTACCACCGCAAACTATGGGTAGTTTTTCTTTCTTCAAAATATTTTCTATTGCTTCTTCACCTAATTTTCTAAATTTATCTACACTAAATCTTTCCTTAGGATCTGCAATATCTAATAGATAATGGAGAATACCCTTCTTTTCTTCTTCTGTGATTTTCCCTGTACCGATATCTAGACCTTTATATACCTGCCTAGAATCAGCAGA
>CAZDRC010000025.1:0-8552 GCA_964507965.1 uncultured Candidatus Saccharibacteria bacterium | reverse complement strand
AAAATGGTTTTCTTTGATTTCCGTGATGTAACAGGGAAAATTCAAGGTGTCGTTCTATCTAGCAATAAAGAGACATTAGAAATAGCAAAGGAGATTCGTCCAGAATGGGTAGTAGAGGTGAAAGGTAAAGTAAATAAACGCCCAGAGAAAAATATACAGAAGGAAAAACAAAATGGTGAAATAGAATTGGAAATACTTTCAATAAAAGTCTTAAATAAAGCAGAGACTCCACCTTTTGACGTACAGAGTGATGGAAGGGAAATAGGGGAAGAAATTAGATTGAAATACAGATATCTAGATTTACGTAGACCGAGAATGCAGAAGAATATCCGTAATCGTCATAAGGTAATAAAAATAATAAGAGATAGATTAGATGAAGAAGGATTCATAGAAATAGAGACTCCATTACTTACAAGATCTACACCAGAGGGTTCCCGTGACTATGTAGTACCTTCTAGACTTGAGAATGGGAAATTCTATGCATTACCTCAATCACCTCAGCAGTATAAACAGTTACTCATGACAGCGGGTATGGAGAAATATTTTCAGATTGCGCGATGCATGAGAGATGAGGATACAAGAGGAGATAGACAGCCAGAATTCACCCAATTAGATCTAGAAATGAGCTTTGTTAATCAAGAAGAGATTATCAATATCAATGAGAAACTTCTGATAGATATAGTGGAGAAAATTTATCCTGAGAAAAAAATACAACAGATACCTTTTCCAAGACTCACATATGCAGAAGCAATGGAGAAATATAGTTCTGATAAACCAGATCTAAGAAAAGATAAATATGATGCAAATGAATTAGCCTTCTGTTGGATAATAGATTTCCCATTCTTCGAAAAAACAGATGATGGAAAATGGACATTCACCCATAACCCTTTCTCTGCTCCACAAGATGAATTCAAGGAAGATTTAATAAATAAGAAGAATATAGACAAAATATTAACAGCTCAATATGATATTACACTCAATGGATATGAAATTGGTGGAGGAAGTATAAGAAATCATCAAGCAGAAGCATTGAAAAAAGTCTTCGAAATAATGGGTTATGAAGAAAATAGAATAAATGAGAATTTCGGCCATATGATGAAGGCTTTCTCTTCTGGAACGCCACCACATGGAGGGATAGCATGGGGACTGGATAGATTTATAATGCTCATGGAAAATGAACCGAATATAAGAGAAGTAATAGCTTTTGCTAAAACAGGAGAAGGAAAAGATCTGATGATGGATTCACCATCTGAAATAGAGGAAATACAATTGAAAGAATTGGGGATAAAGTTGAGATGATTATGCTATACTATTATCCATGAACGCTTCTTTGACCGAAGCAAATGAAACTGTACCAAATACAGATTTCAAAATAAAAACCGAAGTCTTCGAAGGACCTCTGGATCTCTTGCTATCACTAATAGAGAAAAGGAAATTATTTATAAATGATATTGCATTATCGAAAGTTACAGATGATTATATTCATCATATAGAGAGATTTGATAAACTCCCAATAGAAGAGAGTGCTCAATTCATATTAATAGCTTCAACATTACTTCTAATAAAATCTCGCTCACTATTACCTACACTATCACTCACAGAAGAAGAAGAGGAAGATATGCATGGTCTAGAGATAAGACTAAAGATATATAAAAGAATAAAAGAAGCAAGTATAAATGTGAAAGATCTCTATGGAAAGGAAATAATATTCCAACAAACAGGACAAAGGGTAGTAGAACCAATTTTTTCCCCACACGAAAGTATGAATTTATTATCATTAGTAAAGATAATAAAAGAAATAATTAATAATCTACCGAAAAAAGAAAAGGTACCGAAAGCAATAATAAGAAAAGTAATAAGTATAGAAGAAATGATAGATAATCTGACGAAACGTATAACTACAGGACTTAGAATGAGCTTCAAAGATTTTTCTAATTCTCATAAAGGAGAAAAAGTAAATATTATAGTAGGTTTCCTAGCTATGCTCGAGCTTGTAAAGCAGGGAACAATACATGTATCACAAGATAAGAGTTTCGGAGATATACAGATGGAAACGAAAAGTGTAGGTGTACCTAGATATAATTAATATTGAGTGTTATAATATATAAATTAATAATGGCATTATCACTTTCTGCGAAAATTGAGGCAATACTTTTCTATAAGGCAGAGCCACTGCCTCTTCACCGTCTGTGTCAGATATTGAAAAAAGATGAGGATGAAATAAAGTCAGCATTGAAAGGACTTGACCATGATCTAGAAGAAAGAGGATTGACTCTCATAGAATGGGAAAATGAATATACACTCGGAACATCGAAAGAACTTTCCGATATTATAGAAACTCTGACTAAAGAGGAATTGGTAAAGGATTTAGGGAAAGCAGGACTTGAAACCCTATCTATTATCCTTTATGAAGGTCCATTATCAAGAAGCGAAATAGACTATATACGTGGAGTCAATTCTCAATTCATACTGAGAAATCTATTAATAAGAGGTCTCATAGAAAGAGTAGAGAATCCAAAGGACCAGAGAAGTTTCCTTTACAAGCCGACATTAGAATTAATATCTTATTTAGGATTATCGAAAATTACAGAATTACCTGACTATGATAATGTAAAAAGAGATATAGAAAATTTCAAAAAGGAAACACATGAAAACAGCTCTAAAAATTGATAAATTCTTTCTTTTATCCATAATCCTACTCACATTAGCAGGATTTTTCGTATTTAGCTCTGCATCTCTCGGTTTACTCGCACGTGATGGAGCTAGCTTCCAGAATGTTGTATCGAAGCAATTAATTAGTCTATTTATCGGTATTGTAGGATTTCTTATTATTTCTAATATTAATTATAGATTGGTAAGGAAAAATTCTTTCTATATTTTTCTATTCGCAATATTTCTTAATTTATTATTGTTTATACCTTCTATATCATTCACACATGGTGGAGCTTCTAGATGGATTGATCTAGGATTCATCACTTTTCAGCCAGGAGAATTCCTAAAAATTTCCTTTATTATATATTTCGCAACATGGCTATCAATGGTAAAAGAGAAAGTAGCTAGCTTCTCTATGGGTGTAATTCCATATCTATCTATAGTTGGAATATTAGGAATATTATTATATTTCCAAAGTGATATGGATACATTAATAGTTATTGCATTCACTGGTATTATTATGCTTTTCATATCTGGTGGAAGGATGAGGGACATATTCACACTTTTTATTATTCTAACTTTAGTCCTAAGTATTATAGCTATTAGTAAACCATATATAATAAATCGCATTACATCATTTCTAGATCCAATGAAAGATTCACAAAGTATAGGATATCAAGTACAACAGTCATTAATAGCAATAGGATCAGGACAGATCAATGGAAGGGGATTCGGTCAAAGTGTACAGAAATTCAAGTATTTACCAGAGCCAATAGGGGACTCCATCTTTGCTGTTTGGGCAGAGGAATTCGGTTTTCTTGGTAGTATCACTTTGATTATCTTATTTTTACTATTTATTTTTAGTTCATTCAGAATAGCAGTGAGATCAAAGGATATATTCGCAAGACTCGCATCAAGCGGTATTGCTATACTCATTATTATAGAATCATTCATGAATATATCTTCCATGCTTGGTATTATACCGATATCTGGTATGCCATTATTATTCATAAGCCACGGTGGCACTGCACTTATTGTCATACTTTGCGCTACAGGTATAATAGCTAATATTTCCAAATATCAGAATACTTAATTATGATATAATAAATCCATGAAAATACTTTTAACAGGAGGTGGTACTGGAGGACATTTCTATCCAATTATTGCTATTGCAGAAGCACTCTATGATAAAGCAAAGGAAAGAAAGGTATTACAGCCGAAGCTCTATTTCATGTCACCATCCAGATATAATCCCCGAGCGCTATTCGATAATGATATAGAGTATGTATACGTGCCTGCTGGGAAATATCGCAGATATTTCTCTATATTAAATTTTACAGATTTATTCAAAACTCTTTATGGTGTTATATTAGCAATAATAAAGATGTACAGAATATATCCAGATGTAGTATTCGGTAAAGGTGGATATACTAGCTTCCCTGCACTCTTCGCAGCGAGGCTACTACATATACCTGTAGTCATTCATGAATCAGATAGCTCTCCAGGAATAGTGAATAAATGGGCAAGTAAATTCGCAAAGAAGATTGCCATATCATATCCAGGATCTGCGAAATATTTTACAAAAAGACCTAAAGATGGCCCAATAGATGAAAGAATTGCTTTCACAGGATTACCAATACGAAGAGGAGTGAAGGAACCATTAGTAAATGGCGCTAGAGAATTCCTACATTTAGAGAATGAAACTCCAGTGATAGTAATACTCGGTGGATCTCAAGGTTCGCAGAATATAAATGATATTATTATGGATGCTCTGCCTGAGCTAGTGAAGAGATATGAGATCATACATCAGACTGGTAGGAATAATTATGAATCAATAAAAAATACTGCAAAAATAACATTGGAGAATAATCCGGATTCATATCATTATCATCCATTCGATTATCTAAATGATCTCGCTCTGTCTATGGCTGTAGGAATAGGAAGTGTCATAATATCTAGAGCTGGATCAGTAATATTCGAAATAGCTAATTGGGGAATACCTTCTATTATCATTCCATTACCGAAAGATGTAAGCCATGATCAGGTAGATAATGCCTTTTCATATGCTAGAACGGGTGCTTGTGTAGTAATGGAGGAAAATAATCTAAGTGATGATATCCTAGTACGAGAGATTGACAATATAGTGAATAATAAGTCTATCTCTGATAGGATGCGCAATTCTACCAAGCAATGGAGCCATATTGACGCCGCCTCGAAAATAGCAGATGCCTTACTTCAGATAGGACTAGAACATGACTGATATCTGTGATATAACTACATTTATATAGAAGTATCATTATTAATAGTAATAATAAAAAATATGGAAACAAATGAAGGAATCAAGTCTTGGCAATGGATAGTAACAGCTATAGTTATTATGATTCTTATTGTTCTTGGCTATTACATGTTAAAGGGTAATAATAATACCCCAAATAATACTGGCAATACAGACCTTACTGAGGAAGAAGTATCAAATGAGATTAATAGAGTGATGGTATCTGATCAATATCCTGGTAATGTAGTACTTATTTCATCAGTTCAATTCGAGAAGCCTGGCTTCGTAGTAATACATGAAGATAAGGATGGTATGCCAGGAGATATTATCGGATCTACATATTTCGACAAAGGTATAAATACAGGAAAGATAATGCTTACGAAGAATACAGTAGAAGGTAATATATATTATGCTATGCTTCATTCTGATAATAGTGATAAAGTATTCGACTTCAATGCAGATCTACCATTAAAGAATGCGAAAGGAGATATAATAATGAAGACATTCCGCGCTACATCTGATATTACAGAAATAAAAGGATAATCCTAATCAAAATAGATTATAGTATAGGAGCGCCTATGGGTGCTTTTATACTATATTATTATGTTATAATAGCTATATTATATGCATAAAAAAATAAAGACCAGATTCGCACCATCACCTACGGGATATCTTCATGCTGGGAATTATAGAACAGCGCTTTTTGCTTATATTTATGCTCTACAGAATGATGGGAAATTCGTATTAAGAATAGAAGATACTGATAAAATAAGATCGAAGAAAGAATATGAGGATAATATAATAGAGAGTCTGAAATGGCTTGGTATAAAGTATGATGAATTCTATAGACAAACAGATAGAACAAAGATTCATGAATCATATATAAAGAAGCTAATAGATTCTGGTCATGCATATATTTCTAAAGAAATACCAAAAAATGAAGGTGACAGAGAAGAAGTAATACGATTTAAGAATCCTAATAAGAAAGTGATTATTGAAGACTTAATAAGAGGAAAAATAGAATTTGATACTACTGAGCATGGAGACTTCATCATCGCTAGGAGTATGACAGAGCCAGTATTCCATCTTGTTGTAGTAATAGATGATAATGAAATGGGCATCACTCATATTATCCGTGGAGAGGATCATATATCCAATACTTCCAGACATATATTGATACAGGAAGCTCTAGGTATGCTTACTCCTGTATATGCTCATTTACCATTATTACTTTCTCCTGATAAGACGAAGCTCTCGAAAAGAAAGGGGGCACTCCCTATAACAGAGTATCGTGATAGGGGATATATTAAAGAAGCCTTAGTTAATTATCTTATGCTACTCGGCTGGAACCCTGGTACAGATCAGGAAATATTTACTTTTGATGAACTTGTAAAACAGTTTAAATTAGAGAAAGTGCAGAAAGGTGGAGCTATATTCAATCAAGAGAAGCTAGACTGGATGAATAAGCAATATATTAATAAAATGACAATGAAGGAATTCATATTTTCTGCGGGACACTTCCTAAAAAAAGATATTCCAGAGAAGGCACTACCATTAATTAAAGAGAAGATTAATAAATTCGGAGAGATAAAAGATTTATTAGAGAATGAGCTTTCCTTCATTAATCCATTATCTGAATATCCCAAGGAATCACTGAAATGGAAAGATGAGAAAGAAATATCAGATACTAGAATACATTTGACTATAATTATAAACTTATTGTCCAATATATCTAAAAAAGAATTCACAAAAGAATATATAAAATCTATTGTTTGGCCCTATGCAGAAGAGAAGGGAAGGGGTAATGTTCTATGGCCTATGCGCTTCGCATTATCTGGAAAAGAGAGGAGTCCAGATCCATTTACCCTCGCAGAGATATTAGGGAAGGAGGAAACAATTAAGAGACTTAGATTTGCCCATGAATATATATAAACCAAATAAATTATTCTATATTTTTTTTATTTTTACTTTCCTATTATCATCAATCTCTGCTAGTGCACAGACTATAGATGAACTGAGAGGTAAAATTGATAATACAAATGTTAATATAAAAAAATTAGAAGAAGAGATAAAGAGTTATCAAAAACAAATTGATTCAATCGGTAAACAAGCTGACTCTCTGAAGAATGCTCTAGCATCTCTAGATCTGACAAAGAAGAAACTAGAAGCAGATCTCTCTATTACAGAGAATAGAATTAATGCAACTAATCTTGAAATAAAAGAATTATCATTACAGATAGATGATAAGAGTGTGAGAATAAATGATAGCAAAAGGGTAATATCTCAATCACTTTCTGCTATATCACAATTGGATTCTAATTCTATATTCGAATCTCTATTAGGAGCACAGAGCCTCGGGGAATTGTGGAATGAAACTGATGATCTCAATACATTACAGAATAGTGTGAAGAATCGTATATATGAATTGAATACTATAAGAAGTTCCTTGGAAGATAATAAAGTAAAAACTGAAAGCAAAAAAGCTGAACTATTATCCCTAGAGAATGATCTAGTAAATCAGAAAAAAATAGTTGCAAATAATACGAGCGAGAAGAATTCTTTATTGAAGTCTACGAAGAACACTGAAGCTAATTATAAGAAAATATTAGCGACAAAAGAGGCACAGAAAGAAGCATTCGAAAGGGAAGTGCTAGAATATGAAAGTGCCTTAAGGATTGCTATTGATCCATCTCTTATTCCACACACCGGATCAGGAGTACTTGCCTGGCCTCTATCCAATATCCGTATCACTCAGTACTTCGGCAATACGCCCTTCGCTACTGCCAATCCACAGATTTATAGTGGTAAAGGTCATACTGGTGTAGACTTTGCTTCATCTGTAGGAACGCCTGTGAAGGCATCTCTAGGTGGTATTGTCTCTGGAGTTGCTAATACTGATCTTATACGCGGATGCTATTCTTATGGTAAATGGATTATGGTAGAGCACAGCAATGGCCTCTCTACTCTATATGCACATCTTTCACTTCAGACAGTGAAGAAAGGTGATGTAGTCCTCACAGGCCAGATAATAGGTTATAGTGGTAATACTGGATACACTACTGGTCCTCATCTTCATTATGGAGTATATGCGACTCAAGGTGTACGTATTACTACATTTGATAGTAGTAAGAATTGTAAGGGTGCTACTGTACCTCTAGCTGATCTGAAAGCTTATTTGAATCCCCTATCTTATCTCTAAAAATCCTATGATAAAATATATTATAAGAATCAAATCAATTAAATAAATAATTAAAAAAATTATGCAAACAAATCAAGGATTTATAAAATGGATTATTATGATCGTGATAGCTCTTATAATACTCGGATACTTCGGATTTGATATTAGGAAGGCAATAGAGGCACCCGCTACACAGAGCAATTTCAACTATGCTCAAACTATGGCTTATAAAGCTTGGAATGGATTCTTGAAGAAACCTGTAACATATCTGTGGAATGATGTATTCCTAGACATTATATGGCGTCCTGCATTGCGCAATCTGAAGAAGGTAGGGAACAATGAACCTACAGTGATAGATGAGATGGCTCCTAAACTCGCTACCTCAACTTTGGTATATTAAAAGGGGATTAGAAGTCTGACTACGTCGTAAAAGAAAGATTGTGCGAC
>CAZDRC010000024.1:0-8580 GCA_964507965.1 uncultured Candidatus Saccharibacteria bacterium | reverse complement strand
TGATTTCAAAAGCACATTGAATGATGCTGGGAGGTTCGGCTGCTTCAATCTCTCTCCCTTCACAATAGAATCGAATGCCTGAGAACGACCTTGTATATCATCAGACTTTATTGTTAGTATTTCACGTAGAGTATAAGCTGCACCATGACCGAGAAGTGCCCAGACTTCCATTTCTCCGAATCTCTGACCTCCTCCCTGAGCCTTACCGCCGAGTGGTTGCTGAGTGATGAGTGAGTAAGGTCCGATAGAACGCATATGTATCTTGTCTTCCACCATATGATGAAGTTTCAATATATACATATATCCGACAGCGACAGGTTGGTCGAAGTATTCTCCGGTTCTACCATCTCTCAATTTCATCTTTCCACTTTTATCAAATCCTGCTTTCACAAGCTCTTCTTTTATTTCCACATCAGTAGCACCAGCGAATGGTGGTACAATAGCTTGATAATTGAGAGTATTGGCAGCGAGTCCTAGGTGTAGCTCGAGTATCTGTCCTAAATTCATACGAGAAGGCACACCGAGAGGAGTCAATATAACATCCACTGGTCGTCCATCTTCCATATATGGCATCTCTTCTTCTGGTAAGATCTTAGAAATAACTCCTTTATTTCCATGTCTTCCGGCGAGTTTATCACCCACAGAGACACTTCTAAGTTCTGCAACTTCTATATATATTCTTTTTATTATTCCAGATTCTAGCTTATCTCCCTTTTCCCTGGAGAAAATCTTCACAGATATTACTCTTCCACGCTTGCCTCCTTCCATTCTCTTTGATGTATCCTTCACATCACGAGCCTTCTCACCGAATATAGATCGGAGTAGTCTCTCTTCTGGGGTTAATTGGGTCTCACTCTTCGGAGAAATCTTACCAACTAAGATATCCCCAGAACGTACTTCTGCTCCTACACGGACGATGCCATCTTCTGCTAGATTCTTCAGTTTTACTTCACCTACATTAGGAATATCACATGTTGTGATCTCTGGTCCGAGCTTGGTATCACGTACATTCACTACGAATTCTTCTATATGTATAGAAGCGAATTTGCTATTCTTCACTACTCTTTCAGAAAGTATAATTGCATCTTCATAGTTACTACCAGACCAAGACATGAAGGCTACGAGCATATTCTGACCGAGAGCTATCTCTCCTCCGTCAGATGTAGAAGTATCTACCAATACATCACCTTTCTTGACCTTATCACCGAGATTCACTACAGGTCGCTGATGGAATGCAGTGAAGCCATTAGTCCTAGAGAAGTGTACGAGATTATATTCATGTTTCTTACCACTTTTCTTCCCATCTAAAATAATTTTCTTAGAATCAAGATATATTATTTCTCCTTCTTCTGGAGCGATAACTATACGTCCGGTATGTATTACAGATTTCTTCTCTATACCTGTAGCTACTAGAGGTGCTTCTGGTATAAGACAAGGTGTAGCTTGTTTCTGCATATTAGAACCCATGAGTGCACGATTGGCATCATTATGATTTAGGAATGGAATAAGAGATGTGGCGACAGAGAATGCTTGATTAGTAGATACATCTATATAATCAACTTCATTTTTCTTCGCTAGACTTGGTTTACCATTTATACGTACTTCTACTTCATCTGCAGTAATATCCCCTGTTTTCTCATCATAAGGTATGGCTGCATGAGCAATACGATAATTCTCTTCTTCCAAGGCATTCAGATACACTACTTCATCTGTGATCTTACCACTTTTCACCTTTGCATATGGTGTTTCTATCATTCCGAATTCATTGACACGTGCAAAAATAGATAGATGTAATACCAGACCGATATTCGGACCTTCTGGTGTATGTATAGGACATAGTCGTCCATAATGAGAGGGATGCACATCACGTACTTCGAATCCAGCCCTATCACGTACTAGTCCACCCGGTCCCAGAGCTGTTAGTCTTCGTAGATGTTCTACTTCTGATAGAACATTCTCCTGACCCATGAATTGGGATAATTGATTAGTTGTGAAAAATTCTTTAATACGAGCTTGTAGAGGTCTAGGAAATACGAAATTGACAGGTAATGTGACATCTGGCTCTATTGTTGACATTTTATCCTGTATATTTCTTCTCATCTGTGTCATACCGATTCTGAATTTCTGTTGTAGAACTTCTCCGACATATCTCACTCTTCTACTTCCTAAGTGATCAATATCATCTTCTTTTGAATCAGGAGTATTATTCAGAAGCACTATATTGGAAATTATTGTAGCCATATCATCTAGACAGATAGTTCTCTGTTCTAGACTCTTCTCATCCATTGGCTTATTGAAGCGCTTATTGAAACGGAAACGTCCGACTTTATTGAGATCATATCTTTCGGCTTTGAAGATATCACTGATAAACTCACGAGCATTATCTACTGTAGCTAGATCGCCATCGCGAAGCTTCTTATGTATTTCTATATAGGAATCATCAATAGTCTTAGCATGATCCTTTGCAAGTGTAAGATCTATTATCTTCTTGGCATCTAGATCATTCTTGAATAAATCAATAATCTTTTCATTTGTATCAGCTCCGAGAATACGGAGTAGAGAGGTTATTGGGAATTTCCTCTTCTTATCTATACGTACATATATAGTGCCATCTGTATCACTCTCTATTTCCATCCATACACCTCTTGCAGGTATTATTTTCGCACCAAAGTAATTCTTACCCTTTAGTTCATTCACAGTGAAGAAAATACCGAAAGATCTAGCCAGTTGTGGTACTATCACTCTCTCGATACCATTAATAATAAATGTACCGTGATCTGTCATAAGAGGTAGATCAGCAAGAAACATTTCCTGCTCCTTTACAGAATTCTGAATTTTATTCTTTAATCTTACTTTTGCTTTTATTTGACCTTCATAAGTGAGCTTATTGGACTTGGCATAATGTTCATCATACTTTGGTCTTGTCAATTCGAAATCTAAGAATGATAATTCGAATTTCTTCTTTGCATAATCTTCAATCATTGAGAATTCCTTCAGGACTTCTCTTATACCAATATCAAGAAACC
Source organism: uncultured Candidatus Saccharibacteria bacterium (assembly GCA_964507965.1). GTDB lineage: Bacteria > Patescibacteriota > Minisyncoccia > Phycocordibacterales > PALSA-1337 > CAIOGI01. The sequence goes on along the minus strand of CAZDRC010000024.1, from coordinate 5,554 downwards.
AGTCAAAAGAATTATTCTGTGATTCTACTAGATCAGGGTATACGAGAATCGGATCTTTGTACTTTTGGAAATATTTTTTTGTGATTTGCATGTGATTTTATTAAAATTATTATATTTAAATGAAAATATCCAAATACAGAAAACGACGCTTGTCAATAGCGTCTACCCTATGAATAAATTATTGGGTTAGTATCTGCAAGAGAATAATAAGTAATTAATAAGGTCGGGATCAATTTATAGCCTTGTAATCCTTCACTCTTCAAGAATAACACAATCTTGCGAAGTTGTTGTCTAGACTATCAGATTAGAGGAATTTGTCAATAGACTTATCCACCCTTATCGGTATATCTATATATTCAATATTAATACGATTTTCATAGTCTTTCTTCACTTTCATATCTACTATTAGACCTTTCATAGTTTCTTCTCTGAAATATTGATCAAAAGCAAAATTCCCTAGTGAATAATATATTTTCTTATATTTATAATATTCTATATCCCCTATCACATGTGTATGTGTACCGATAACAGCATCTGCACCAGAATCTATAAAATCATAAGCCCATTTCTTCATTTTCTCTGTAGGAGCCTTCTCATATTCTATTCCCCAATGCGGAGTCACTATTATTATATCTACTTCATTATCTAGTCTCTCTATTTCCTTTAGAACTTTATCGAAATTTATATATGTGAATTCATGGAATCCTATTAAAGCTATTTTTATTCCTTCTTTTTCTATAATTACACTTATTTCATCATTATTATTAGGATCACCATAATAAAGCATATTATTCTTCCTTATATATTCCTTCGTCATATCGTATCCCCATTTGCCGAAATTCATACTATGATTATTGGCAAGACCGAGTATATCAAATCCTAATTCATGTAATTTCGGAGCTAGATCTGGATCAAAGGTGAATTGTAATGTTTTATTAATTAATGATGATGTTAATGATTCATTGGTCGTGAATGGCCCTTCTAGATTGGCAATAGCTATATCTGCATTTTCTATTATATCCCTTACGCCTTGGAAATATTTATCGAATCCATCTCTATCAATAATATTTCTTACATTCCTATCGAGCATCATATCTCCCACGATAGCTATATCTATAGTGTTAGATTGAGAAAGGAAATCATCAATATAGCTTGGTGTTAACTTCGGTGAAATGAATGTGTATTCTGTATATAGATCTCTAGTAATATATGCAAGTGATACTGCAAGAGATACAGTAGCAAATATGATTATTAGATATTTAATTATCTTTTTTCCATTCATCTATCTTTTTATGATTACCAGAAAGAAGAACTTTCGGCACTTTATACTTCTTTCCATTATATTCTACTATTTCTGGACGAGTATATACATCTCTAGAAGCAATACGTGTTTCTTCTAGAGAATTAATATCACCTAGTACTCCATCGATTTGTCTTGATACACTATCTATTATTATCATAGCGGCTAATTCCCCACCTGTTAGAACGAATGGACCTACGGATATTTCCTCTACTTTAAAGACTTTTTTCACCCTTGCATCTATTCCTTCATATCTTCCACAAATAATAATAATATCTGTATATTTCTTTGAAATATTCTTTGCGTATTCTGTATCGAATTGCTTCGCATATGGGCTGAGCCATATTATTTTTAATTTCTTTGGATTGATTTTACCTTTTGCTTTCTTTATCGCCTTTATCACTGGTAGAGCTTCTATGACCATACCAGGTCCTCCGCCATAGGGCTTATCATCTACTCTTCTATCAGAATAACTTTTTCCAATAGTGAAATCTCTGGGATTGTAGAATTTTACTTTTACTTTCTTATCCTCTATTGCGCGCTTAAGAATTGATTCATTGAGATATGAATCCAGTGTCTGCGGAAAAAGTGTAATAATATGATAATTCATAATGAAAAAACTGTGCTTATATATTAACACAGTTTTATCATCTTGTCATTTATTTAATTAAATCTTCAGATCTGCCATTGCCTCATCTACGGTCTTCGATGCCTTCTCTGCTGGTCTTACTGCACCTTCTGGCTCATTGATCTTCAGATTAACACGGGAATTATTCTTCATACCGACAACACGCAAGAGAGTTCTTATAGCCTTTGCTGTATTACCAGAACGACCAATAACTTTACCCATATCTACTGCATTGACTTCGAGAGTCATTAGCACACCCATCTCATCTACTGTCCTACTTATCTTCACATCATTTGGATTATCTACTAGAGATTTCACAACATACTCTAGAAACTGCTGATCATTATTCATTTGCTTTGGAATATTTACTTTTAATTCTTAACAGTAACGACTGTACTGCTGTCATAATTGTAACCTTACTACAGACGGCGTCAAATGGGAGTTTTACACAGTTGATATAGCTTCCACTTTCGGAGTCTCTTCTACTTTCACTATTGCCTTTTTCTTTGGTAAAGCATTTATCTTTTTACCTTCTATTGCTTTCTTTGATACTAGGAAATTGTGTACAGTAACAGATAATTGAGCTCCCTTGCTGATCCAATACTTTATCTTAGGTACGTCGAATTGCTCTATCTTATTCTCTGTACGAGCATCATATGAGCCTAGAACTTCTAGATATTTCCCGCTCTTGGTGCTATTCTTGGAATCAGTAAGAACAAGCCGAAACTTCGGCTCATGCTTCCTCCCGACTCTCTGTAGTCTTATCATTAACATAGGAGTCATACTATCAGACCTATGAAAAAAAGGCAATATAGGGTATAGTATTCAAGTGAAAAATAAAGAAAAATCTAATAAGGAAAGCAGGAAAATAATAGGAGAAATAAGAACTATTAGGAAAGGTGTGGGTTTCTTAGAAGATCCGAAGGATGAAGAAGACGATATATTCATAGAGTCAGATAGGCTCAATTTCGCATTCAATAGAGATATTGTTGAGGTTATTGTCTATGATGAAAAGGAAAAGAAAGGTGAAGTAATAAGAATAGTAGAGAGAGCTAGGGATATCTTCATCGGTACAGTAGAGAATCGTGATGGCAAATACGGAGTAGTACCAGATGATAAGAAACTATATATTGACTTCATGCTATCAGATAATGAATCACAGAAAGTCTCATCTGGAGATAAAGTACAGATAAAATTAGGAAAATGGACAGATAATAGTAAGAATCCAGAAGGAGAAATATTACGTTTAATTGGTAAGAAAGGTAATAATAATGTAGAAATGGAAAGTATCATCTTAGAGAAAGGATTCGAAATACTTTTCCCTGCTCCAGTAGAAAAAGAAGCAGAAAAAATAGAAAAAGATAAAATAGAAGATATAAAGAAAGAAATTCAGAAAAGAAAAGATTGTAGAGATACACTAACTTTCACTATTGATCCCTTCGATGCGAAGGACTTCGATGATGCTATCTCCTTCAAGGATCTAGGAAATAATAAATATGAAATAGGCGTACATATAGCAGATGTATCTCATTATGTAGAAGAGAAAAGTGAATTAGATAAAGAAGCCTTCAAACGTGGCTGTTCTATATATCTTGTAGATCGTACTATTCCTATGCTTCCAGAGGTATTATCTAATGATGTCTGTAGTCTGAACCCGAATGAGGACAAATTAACATTCTCTGCTATTTTTAATATTGATAATAATGGTCATATATCGGAACGTTGGTTCGGGAAAACCATAATAAACTCTGATCATCGCTTCACCTATGAAGATGCTCAAGAAAGCCTCAATAAGAAAGAAGGAAAATATTATAATGAATTAAATAAATTAAATGAAATTGCAAAAGTCTTACAGAAGGAGAAATTCAATAAAGGTGCAATAGAATTTGAGCAAGAAGAAATCAAATTTAAATTGGATGAGAATAGCAAACCAATAGGAGTATATAAAAAAGAAAGATTAGATACACATAAACTCGTAGAAGAATATATGTTGCTTGCAAACCGTGAAGTAGCTAAACATATTTTCGATTCTATAAAGAAAAAAGGTAAGAGGGACACCGGTTCTATATATCGTATTCATGATATTCCAGATCAGGAGAAAATGCTTGATCTATCTAATTTCGTAAAGGCTCTTGGCTATAATCTTCATATAAAAGATGGTAAGGTGAAAGCTAATGATATAAAGAGTCTGATAAAACAAGTAAAGGGTACTGATCATGAAACTCTCATAACCACAGCTGTAATACGCTCTATGCAGAAAGCTGTCTATTCTACTAGAAATATTGGACACTTCGGTCTTGCTTTTGATTATTACACTCATTTCACTTCCCCTATCAGACGTTATCCAGATCTTCTAATACAGAGAATATTGGAGAGACATCTGCATCATGAGCCATTCGGAGATAAGGAGATAGTAGAGTTCCAACATATTGCAGAGAGATCTACAGCGAGAGAAATAGATGCAGCTGATGCAGAAAGAGCTTCAAAAAAATTGAAGCAGGTGGAATATATGAGTGATAAAATCGGCCAAATATTCAATGGCACAATATCCGGAGTTACAGAATATGGTCTATATGTAGAAGAAAGTGAAACGAAATCAGAAGGAATGATAAAGATAAGAGATCTCGGTAATGATTATTATGAATTCGATAAGAAAACATATTCTGTAGTAGGACAGAAGACCAAAAAGAGATTTACACTTGGTAATCCGATAAAGTTCAAGGTAATAGCTGCGGATCTAGATAGGAAGACATTGGATTTCGAGGTGGTGAAATAACTATATATATGATATATTATAGTTGCTGAAAGCCAGGGTTGGGTTTCTTGTCCATGCCCTGGTTTTTCGTTTTCTCATAATCAACCATCCATACAGAGAAATAATTGGGTTTATTGACTGTTAAATTACCCCTTATCTTCTTATTAAGAATATTTTCTAAAATATCTAATACGGGTCTTCTTGATTCATCCTTCCCAGTTACCAATTCATTTTCATTATTCATCCTTATACCCTGCGCAATCAGACCTGTTAAGATATCAACGATTTGTAATTGTAAACAAGATTTAGAATCTAAAGGAAGAATAGCTTTTGGTAAATTACCGCTCTTTACATTCCATTGAAAATTAATATTGAAACTATCAGGGACAAAAACATAATCCAAATTATTGACACACTTAGTGGTATAAAGTTTAAGAGCCTTCAAATAGAGAGCGTCATACTCATCTTCTGGTCGTATATAATTTATATCTTTCCTGTCAAAAACTATAGCGGTAAATCTAAATTCAGTCTTCTTGAATAGAATTTTTAATAAATCACCATACAGAACCTGATTTTCATTTGAAATATGATAATGTTTCAGTTCAAATTCATTATAACTTCTTGCTAAATTATATAATTTATTAATATTATTTTTAATAAGTAAATCATCTACTCTTAATTGACGGTTACGAATAGATAGATTCTTAATCTGATCTGTAACACGTTGGAATAATTGTGAGAATTTTATATTATTAATTATTTGTAAGAAACCACAAACAAAATACCTATCAGATTCCTTCTTACCTGATTCATCCATAAACACGAAAGATAACATGGATTTCTCCATTGAATAAATACTATTTAACATTAA
>CAZDRC010000023.1:0-8591 GCA_964507965.1 uncultured Candidatus Saccharibacteria bacterium | reverse complement strand
TCTGGGAAAATAACAGAAGACAATCTACGTCGTATGCAAGCCTATGTTCTAGGTATACCCTTTGTTAATCTCAAAGACAGGAAAATACCATTTGATACTCTATCGATGATACCAGAACCAGTAGCAAGGAGTAGGAATATTATAGCTTTCAAGAAGACAGATAGTACATTAGAGGTAGCAATGCTAGAAGTTAATGATTTATCTGCTATTGATTTCATAAAAAAGAAAGTAAATTTGAAAATCCTACCAAGACTCACAGATACAGAGTCTATAAAGGACGTCCTTGTGCAATATCAGAGAAGTTTGAAAGTAGAATTCGGTGATCTAATACAGAAAGAATCAGAAACATTGAAAACTATTGCCGAGGAAGATGGCAATCCTGTAAGTGAGAAAGATCTTAAGAAAATAGCAGAAGATTTACCCGTAATACGTATAGTAGATACACTATTGAAGCACGCTATTATACAGAATGCTTCTGATATACATATAGAACCGATGGAGAATGAGCTACTCGTCCGTTATAGAATAGACGGTATATTACATGATGCCATGGTATTACCGAAGAATGCAGAGCCATCTATCACTGCACGTATCAAGGTTCTATCAAGTTTGAAATTAGACGAGAAGAGACTTCCACAAGACGGAAGATTCAAGGTAGATATGAATAATGAAAAGGTTTCTTTCCGTGTTTCTATTCTTCCTACATATTTCGGAGAGAAGACTGTTATGCGTCTTCTTCGTGAGGATGTATCAGGATTTACCCTAGAATATCTGACTTTCCATGGTGAAGGTTTAGAGAGAATACATAAGGCAGTGACTCAGACTACGGGTATGATACTCACCACAGGACCTACAGGATCTGGTAAGACTACGACTTTATACACTATTCTAGATATTCTCAATACTCCCGATGTCAATATTTCCACAATAGAAGATCCCGTGGAATATCAAATGAAAAGAATAAATCAGACTCAAGTACATACAGATATTGGATTCACTTTCGCTTCTGGTCTACGTACTCTAGTTCGTCAAGATCCAGATATTATAATGGTTGGTGAGATCAGAGATGGTGAAACAGCATCTCTCGCTGTGAATGCTGCACTTACTGGGCATCTTGTATTATCTACTCTACATACCAATAGTGCTGCAGGAGCAATACCTAGACTTCTCGATATGAAGATAGAGCCTTTCCTCCTTGTCTCAACAATAAATATTATTATAGCTCAACGTCTAGTGAGAAGACTCTCTGCAAATAAAGAGAAATATTTTCTTTCCAAGATAGAATTCGCAGCTATTTCTAAAACTGTAAATATGGATAGAGTATTGGATGTATTAAAATTAGAGAAAATAGTAAAACCGAATGATACTTGGGATAAAATACCTTTCTATAAACCAGTAGCTGGTAAAGATGATGATGGATACAAGGGAAGACTAGGTATTCATGAAGTATTGAATGTCAGTCAGAGTATAAAGGAATTGATAATAAAGGGTTCAACAACAGAGGATATACAGAATCAAGCTATGAAAGAGGGTATGTCGATTATGATAGAAGATGGAATATTCAAATGTGCTCAAGGATTAACGACAATAGAGGAAGTCCTACGTGTTATATCTGAATAGATTATAATTATTTATTAAAGATGTCACATTTTATTTATAAAGCGAAAAAGTTAGGCGGGCAAATATATAAAGGCGAGAAAGACGCCAAGGACCGCTATGAATTATATAAAATGATAAAGGAGTCTGGAGAGGAGATAGTATCTGTAGAAGAGAAGAAGAAATTCACATTTTTCAAGAATATAGATATTCCTTTTCTGAATTCTGTGAAGTCGCAGGATAAAATAAACTTTGCAAGAAATCTCGGATCTATGATAAGTGCAGGACTCTCTATGTCCAGAGCATTATCCGTCATGGAGAGACAGGGTAAAAAGAAGAATGTGAAAGCTATAATAGCAACTTTAAATTCAGAAATTAATAAGGGAAAGACTCTGAGTGAATCTATGTCAATGTTTCGGAAAATGTTCTCACCTCTCTTTATCTCTATGGTGAAAAGTGGGGAAGAGAGTGGTAATCTCGCTGAATCATTGAATACTGTTGCAATGCAAATGGATAAGAATTATGCATTACAGAGGAAAATCCGTGGTGCATTGATGTATCCTGGTGTAATACTTTTCGCTATGATTATAATAGCTATTATTCTATTAACATATGTTGTTCCGAATTTGATGAAGACTTTCTCTGAGCTCAATGTAGCTCTTCCACTATCTACTAGGATAATACTTTGGTTCAGTGATAGTATGCAGAATCATGGTTTACTTATTATTCTTGGATTATTAATAATTTCTACATTATATTATCTATGGGCTAAGTCTAAGAGTGGCAAATCCCTTATTCATAAATTGATATTGAAAATCCCTATTATTGGAGCATTGATAATAGAAGTGAATTCTGCTAGAACTGCAAGAACCCTATCTTCTCTAGTTACTTCTGGCGTAGACGTATTGGAATCATTGCGTATTACTTCTGAGGTTGTACAGAATGTACATTATAAGAATGTATTAACAGATGCAGTATCGCATGTAGAGAAAGGAGAACCACTTTCGAAAGTCTTTATTGATAATAAACATTTATACCCTATATTTTTCGGAGAAATGCTGAATGTTGGAGAGGAAACAGGTAAAATAAGTGAAATGCTTACAGGTGTTGCTGTCTACTATGAAGATGATGTAGATCAGAAGACGAAGGATATGTCTACGATAATAGAACCGTTCCTAATGATAATAATAGCTGCTGCTGTTGGATTCTTCGCTATTGCCATGATTTCACCGATGTACTCTCTAGTTGATGTAATTTAATATGAAAAAAGGATTCACTCTTATAGAAATATTAGTTGGAACAGCAGTTTTCCTAATTGTAGCTTTCTCTGCCTATCAGGCATATATTAGCCTTTTCAATCTTGTGAATCTCAATCAATATAAGATTATGGGATTGAATCTAGCCAATGAACGCTTCGAGATAGTTAGGAATCTATCATATATAGATATTGGAGAAATATCAGGAGTACCGAATGGTATTGTTCCACATGTAGAGACTTTCGTCAGAGGAGGTATCATCTTCATCGCTACTACTACAATAAGGAATATTGATTTACCTTTCGATGGTACTATTGATGGTACTCCAGATGATCTCTCTCCTGCAGATAATAAACTAGTAGAAGTAGAGGTAGGTTGTCCAAGTTGCAAAAACTTTACTCCAGTGATACTCACCACCACAGTAGCTCCGAAGAATCTAGAGACAGCTTCTACGAATGGGGCTCTCTTTATAAAAGTTTTTGATGCTAATGGTCAGCCAGTATCTGATGCTAATGTACATATTGTAAATATTACTGTAACACCAAATATTAATATTGATGATATAACAGATGCGAATGGTATGTTGCGTATAATAGATGCTCCTCCAGCAATACAATCCTATGCTATTTCTGTATCGAAATCAGGTTATTCTAGTGCAAGGACATACCCACCCGGAGATGCAGGTAATCCAGATCCGACACAGCCAGATGCAACAGTGATATTACAACAAGTCACACAGGTTAGTCTCTCAATAGATAAAATAAGTTCTGTACATTTCTCTAGTATGAATTCTTCTTGTATCGCTATTGGAGGTGGGGATTTCTCCATGTCTAGTTCCAAGATGATAGGTATAGATGTTCCGAAATATTCTGCAAATATTACAACAGATGGAAGTGGTTTCTATTCCAATAATTCTATAGAATGGGATAGTTATAATATAGGAAGTATAGATAGTACATATGAAATTGCAGGTATTAATCCAGTTAATCCAATATATATACAGCCCGATAGCTCCAATGAAGTGAAGCTCATAATGAAATCGAGGGATCCGAAGAGCTTACTCGTCACTATTCTAGATGGTAGCCTCTTCTTACCTGTAGCGGATGCAGAAGTTACATTGACTAATACTAGTGGTTATTCCTCTATGAAGACCACAGGTCGGGGATATATAAGCCAGACAGATTGGTCTACTGGATCTGGATATGAAGATTTCAATAATGATGCAGTCTATTACTTTGATGATGGTGGCGTAGATGTTACTAGTACATCGGGTGAAATAAAACTGAAGGATTCCTTTGGTTCATATAGCTCTAGCGGGGAATTGGAATCCTCTACTATAGACACTGGTTCGGCTAGTAATTTCCATAATCTTCTATGGACTCCTACAGATCAACCTATTCCTACTGGTGTAGATAGTGCTAGATTTCAATTAGCTACAAATGAGGAGATTACAGCTACTACTACATGGGATTGGAAGGGTCCAGATGGTACTTCTTCTACATATTATACTGCTTCAGATCAGACTATTAATTCTATTCATAATGGTGATAGATATGTGAGATATAAAGCATTCCTATCTACAGAAGTATCAACTTCTACTCCTAATATTTCAGATGTATCATTCACTTATACTTCAGACTGTACTCCACCTGGGCAAGTAATATTCTCTGGTTTATCTTCTGGTGATTATGATATATCAATATCTAAGACTGGTTATACTACGGAAGTCGATATAGTGAGTATTTCTTCTGATTGGATAAGTAAGAATATAGAAATATCGCCATAAGATATGATTTATATTTATAAAATAAAAAAGAATAATGGGATGACTATAATAGAGATTCTTGTTAGTATCGCTGTTCTATCTATTATAATGTTGGTAGTTAGTTCTTTCCAAGTGAATGTTCTGCAATACAATAAATTTGCTAATGATTCTTTACAGGGAGCACAAGATGCACGTGGAGCATTGAAAGTAATAGTGAAGGAATTACGTTCTGCAAAGCCAGGAAGTAATGGCTCCTATGCTATTGCACAAGCTGCCACTAGCTCTATAACTTTCTATAGTGATATAGACGCAGATGGATTGCAGGAACAAGTCAGGTATTTCCTATTAGGGAATATTTTAAATAAAGGAAAAATAAAGCCGTCCGGTTCACCATTGACATATAATCCAGCGAATGAGGAATTCTCAATTCTTGCTTATTCTGTGAGAAACAGTGCTACGAATTCACTTTTCGAATATTATAATAATTCATATGTTAGTACCTCTACACCACTCACTCAACCTGTTACCACATCTGCTGTACGTCTTGTGAAGATTAATCTTCTCATAGATGCTGATCCTAATAAATCTCCATCATCTAGATTATATGTTGGTGAAGTAACATTAAGAAATCTAAAAGATAATTTATGAAAAAAAAAGGATTAATACTTATCAATGTTCTCGTTTTCTCAGTAATAGCTATTACTGTTACTACTGCTCTTATCAATTGGGCAGCCGCATTATTGAAACAGACTAGACAGATAGATGCTAGTGAGCAAGCTTTCCAGATAGCGGAAGCAGGTATTGATTATTATCGTTGGCATCTCGCTCATGAACCTACAGACTATACAGATGGTTTTGCTACTACTTCTACTGGACCGTTCATACATGATTTCGAAGATAAGAGTAGTAATGTCATAGGCCAATTCGCCCTTACTATTACTCCACCTCCTATAGGTTCTACTGTAGTGAAAATAAAGTCAAAGGGTACAGTAATCACATATCCAGATATATCTAGGACAATATCTGTTACTTTAGCTATTCCCTCTCTGGCTAAGTATTCTGTTGCAGCAAATGACTTCATGCGATTCGGTGCTGGTACAGAAGTATTCGGTCCAGTTCATTCTAATGGTGGTATAAGATTCGATGGTGTAACACATAATATTATGACTAGTGCAGTAGATAAATTCATTGATCCAGATACTGGTGGACCATATAGATTTGGTGTATATACCACAGATAGCCCTACAGATCCTAGCCCTCCATCGGCAGTACCAGATAGATCAGATATTTTCATGGCTGGTAGGCAGTTTCCTGTACCTGCTTTTGACTTTATCGGTATGACTACAGATCTATCATCTATGAAGGCTGATGCACAGGCTGGTGGTAGTTATTATCCATCATCTGGTAAGGAAGGGTATCATATAGTATTGAAAACTAATGATACATTCGATATATACAAAGTAAATTCTATGACGAATCCATCTAATGGGTGTAAAACAGATGGTTCTTTCCAAGATAATTGGGATTCATGGACTATAAACAATCAATCATCTCTTGGAAATTATCCAATACCTGTAAATGGAGTAATCTTCGTAGAAGATCATGTATGGGTAGATGGTCATATCGATACTGCCAGAGTCACTATAGCAGCCGGCAGATTCCCAGATAATCCATCAACTAGGAAAAGTATAATTATTAACAATGATCTTCTATATACGAATTATGATGGTCAAGATTCTATTGCATTGGTAGCACAGGGTGATATAAGTACTGGTTTGTCTAGTGAGAATGATCTTCGAATAGATGCTGCTGTTATAGCACAGAATGGTAGAGTGGGTAGATTCTATTATTCTTGGAGATGTGGTGTCGGATATGAGCGTGATACTATTACTCTTTTCGGTATGATAGCTTCTAATCTACGATATGGTTTCGCTTATACCAACGGCACTGGATATAATATAAGAAATATAATATATGATCAGAATCTATTATATTCACCACCACCTAGCTTCCCATTGACATCTGATCAATACACTACTATATCTTGGGATGAAATAAAGTAAATGGTATAATGTTTATATGAAAAGGAAAATCATAGTTGGTAATTGGAAAATGGAACCTACGAGCCTAGCAGAAGCTAGACGCATATGGAATAAAGTAAAGAACTCATCGAAACAATTCAAATCAATATATATTGTAGTATGTCCGCCATCACTCTATATATCAAAGTTTTCTTCTAATAATAAACCTTTACCTGTAGTCAGTATCGGAGCTCAGAATGTTTATTCAGAAGAGCATGGTGCTCATACAGGAGAGATAAGTGCCCCAATGCTCAAGGATATTGGAGTGACACATATTATCGTCGGTCATTCAGAAAGAAGGGCTGGTGGAGAAACAGATGAAATAGTCGCGAAGAAAACTCAGGCAGTACTAGAAATTGGAATTCATCCAATAGTCTGCGTGGGAGAGAAGGAGAGAGATGCACATGGTCTATACTTAGAGACTCTAAAGGATCAAATAAAGAATTCACTTGCGAATGCTCCGAAGAAACTTATAAATCAGCTTATTATTGCTTATGAGCCTATATGGGCAATAGGTGCAAAAGAAGCGATGGATCCCTCTATTGTTCATGAAATGTCACTTTTTATAAAGAAAGTCCTTTCTGATATCTATGGTCATGATAATGCGATAAATACTCCTATTCTATATGGTGGTTCTGTCAATTTCCGTAATGCATCAGATATTATAGAGAAAGGCCAAGTTGATGGACTACTTATCGGTAGAGAGAGTGTCAATATCCCTGGCTTTATAGAATTATTGAAGGCTGTAGATACTGTTTAATTAATATGAATTATCTAAGAGATATAAAAAATTTGAATGGAGTGAAGGTGCTCGTATGTGTTGATTTCAATGTTCCTATAGAAAATGGGAAGATTATGGATAATTTCCGTCTCAGAAAAATAATTCCTACTATTCTGTATTTGAAAGAAAGAAAAGCGAAAATAATACTTATTGGTCATATAGAAACTCCGAAAGAGAATCCTACTCTAGAACCAGTAGTGAAATATCTAGATAATCATGATATTCAGTGTTCATTTATAAAAAATTATAGGAATGCATATGAAACTATAGAGAAAATGAATGGTGGTGATACTGTTGTATTAGAAAATATTCGTCAATATCCTGAAGAAAAACAAAATGATACTAATTTCGCAAAGGAATTGGCTTCTCTAGCTGATATATATGTGAATGAAGCTTTCTCTGTTTCCCATAGGAATCATGTCTCTGTATCTGCTATTACAAATTTCCTTCCTAGTTATGCTGGGCTTCTTTTCGAGAAAGAAGTAGAGAATCTAAGCATGGCCTTCAAACCTGTTCATCCATTCCTATTTATACTCGGTGGTGCGAAGTTCGAGACGAAATTGCCATTGATAGAGAAATTTATAAATATTGCTGATAGGATATTCATTGGAGGAGCTCTATCTAATAATTTTTTTAGAGAAAAAGGCATGGAAGTAGGTAGATCTGTCGTTTCTCCTATGGATTTCAATCTTTCTCGCTTTTTCAATAATAATAAATTATTTTTCCCTATTGATGCTATTATCTCTTCTAATAAAGAAGTAATAAGAAAAGTAACAAATATAAAACCGCAAGATGCTATGTATGATGCTGGTCCAGATACTGTACAGGTATTGGAAAGAGAAATAAGTCAGGCGAAACATATATTATGGAATGGCCCTCTCGGTATATATGAGAAAGGGTTCAAAGAGCCAACACAGAGTATAGCAAAGGCAATAGCGAATGCCACAACAAATGGTGCGAAATCTATATTAGGAGGAGGTGACACTCTTGCTACTCTTGCGGATCTTGGTCTTGAGAGAGAGTTTACCTTTATTTCTACTGGTGGTGGTGCGATGTTAGAGTATCTAGCAAAGGGAACATTACCGGGGGTGGAAGCATTGGAGAGGAGTTTG
>CAZDRC010000022.1:0-8674 GCA_964507965.1 uncultured Candidatus Saccharibacteria bacterium | reverse complement strand
TGATTATATAAATATTCATTTTAATAGCCCTATCACTGTTTAAAACAGAAGACAACATAGCAACACCGTGTTCTGTAAAGACATAAGGTAACTTCCTACGCCCACCACGACCTACTTTTGATGTCGCAATTTGCGATATCAAAGCTTTGAATTCCACATCATTCAATTGAAAAGCAAAATCTTCAGGAAATCTATTTATATTACGTTTTATTTGTTCATTTAATCTGCTTGTAAGAACACCGTACAATTCCGCTAGATCATAGTCTAGCATAACTTTTTGTCCTCTTATAATATAAATCTTATTCCTAATACTCTCCACATTTTAAGCTAGCTCAATTTCATTTTTATTCATATGTGATTTTATAATTTATCTAATAAAAAGGTACAAGAAGATCCTGTGTAAATAAACACCTTGTAGATAGTGAGGTAATTATAGTTTATTGGAAGTTAAAGGCAAGAATTGATATTTTGAACTCTATGACACCAACATCTTCCATATTCATTTCCTTAATTAGTTAAATACGAAGCAATATCACCTTTTTCACTATATTTCTTTATTCTTAAATATTCGCCATAAACTCTTTTTCTATATAATTCTGTTTTATACCAATTATCTTTAGTAATCCTTTGATTATTATCATGATATGAAGCATTGAATGTTTTCTGTATTAATTTTGTATTTGGTAAATATTTTTTTAAAGTTAAATACCCCCTTCCAGCAGCATGAGATTTAAAAATATAAATAACTTTCTTGTATTCAGTAAAATCTAAAACCTTCAATGCCTCTGTAACATTTTCCATAGTATTTTTTGATGAAATCTCTGTATATATCTGTACTCTTTCTAGTAAAGTTTTATCAATACAATCTAGAATCAAAGTACTTTCAGGTCTATCTATATGCTTACTATCAATATATTTAGGTATACCACCTGTGAAAAATATTTTATTTGATAATTTATTAGATAATAGATTAGAAAAAATATCTATAAGATCTCTAGTATTGTGTGATGTACCGAAAATAAAAATCAAATCTGCGGGTTCAAGAATATCATCATCCCTAAAACATATTTTAGTAATTTTATCTATTTCTTCATCTGATAACTCTGGAATATCAGGTTCTTTTTCAATTTCTCTATTTTCCATTTATCCTATTTTAGGTTTATCTAAATCATTTATAGAAAATCCTAAATCTGAAAAAATCAAATTTCTCAAATAAATACTACCTGCAAATAAAACTGTATTTATATCAACACCTGACTGGAATGCACCTTGTTTAAGACGATCTACTATATCAGGACAATGTTTTGGTAAATCCATCGTCACAGAATAAATAGCCATTTCCGCATCGTATGCAGTTGTAACTGCTTTATCCTTTACAAGTTCAAATAAGTTATCCTTTTTCTCATCAATTATCTCTTTTATTCCACTTGAATTCAATATCGACTCACCTTTTTCATTAAGTTGTCTAGGTGAATGTGCTGGAGCAATTTTATCTTTCCATAAGATATCAACCTTTGGTTTTATTTCAGAAACATCATCACTGATACTCTCTGTTTTATCCAAAGTCCTTTTTAAGAAGTAACCTATTACAGTCACTAATATAGTAATTATTGTGAGAAGGATATTTTCTGATGTCATATAATAATATTGATTATACCAATAATAATGTTAATTATCATCTAATAAAACTATACAGAGTACAAAGCTGGCATCGTAAATGTAGAAACTTTGTAAATAATGAAATTATTGTATTAAATAAAATAATTAAAAACAAGTAGACAATAAATAAATATTGTTCAGTAATTATTTTTATTCATATTTAATTTTTTAATTAGTCTGAAATTACTTCTTCCCCCTTCCATCCTGCCATTTCCACACAGTTATTAGTAATGGTGAACCGAGGAAAATTGATGAATATGTTCCAGCGATAATACCGATAATTAATACTAGTGAGAAATGCTGTGTAGATTCCCCACCAATGAAATATAGAACAAGAAGAGCGAATAGAGTAGTAAGAGAAGTATTAATGGAACGAATAAATGTCTGACTAATACTTTCACCAACAATAAGATCAAAAGGTTTCCTGCCTTCTGCATTCTTTAGATTTTCACGAACACGGTCAAAGACGACAATAGTATCATGTACAGAGAATCCTAAGACCACGAGTAAGGCTGTTACGAATAATGTATCTATTTCATAACCTTTAAAATGACCTAGGACAGCAAATACCCCAGTAGGTATGAGAACATCATGCATAAGGGCAACAATAGCGATAAGACCATATTTCCATGACTTCACAGGTTCGGAGACATGCCTGAAGGCAAAGGCGATAAATAGGACAATAGCTAGAATAACTAGAATAATAGAGACAATAGACTTTCGTAGAGCTTCACTACCGAGTACAGGACCAATAGAATCAAATCTCTTTTCAGTAGAAGTGCCGAAGCTACTGAGAATTGAATTCAATTGTATTTTCTCATCCTGATTAATATTCCTCATACGGATAATATAACCAGTATCACCAGTCGGACGTACAGATTCTCGTAATGCAAGTGGTAATAGACTAGAAGTAAGATCAGCCTGTACAGGACGACTTTCTGAATATTCAATTTCTATAATAGATCCACCTTTGAAATCAATACCAGGATTCAATCCCCATATAGCCATAGCGATGAATGATCCGATAATAAGTAGAGTAGATATTGTATAGAATATTTTTCTGTATTTTACAACAAACATATTATTTATTTATATTAATTCTAGTAAAGCCATTACTAACCAAGAATCTCCCCATCCTATTCGTATCCTTCGGCGCAAGAGCATATAGGAAAATACGAGAAGCAGTAATAGCTGTGAACATACTCACAATCACACCAATAAGGAATACGAGGGCGAAACCAGTGACTATAGATGTACTACCGAAAAAGTATAGAATAGCACCAGTGATAATACTAGAAGTATTGGAATCACGTATAGACAGCCATGCACGAGCGAAGCCTTCATGCATCGCATCCCATATTCCCCTACCACGTCGAAGCTCTTCCTTCATTCTTTCGAAAATAAGAATATTAGCATCCACAGCCATACCGATAGAGAGTATGAATCCAGCAATACCAGCTGCAGTGAGAGTTACAGGAATTAATTTGAATAGTAGAAGCATAATAGCAGTATAGACTCCCAGAGATATAACAGCGACAATACCAGGCAATCTATACCAGATTATGAGGAATATGGCGATAACAATAATAGAAAGTATTCCAGCCTTTATACCACCATTCACGGCATTATGTCCTAGGGATGCACCGACAGACTGTGTAGAGATGAGTTCTATCGGCACTGGCAATGCACCATAATTGAGATTCCTAACCAATTCTTGTGCAGTCTTCACATCGAAAGATCCAGTAATTTCTGCTTTACCATCCAATATCTGATCCCTGACAACTGGCAATGATATCGGTTGATCATCTAAGAAAATACCAATAATATTCCCAATATTCTCTTTTGTAACTTTTGCAAATAAATCTTTCCCCTCTTTATTGAAAACAAGAGATACAGCTGGCTCATTCGTCGTCTGATTGAATATTAATTGTGCTTTGCTCAACATTCTTCCTGTGATACCAGTATCTTTCAATAAATTCTTAATCTCTGCAGTTCTTTCTTCATCTGATAGATTCTTAGCTTCCAATGCTGTCATGTCCTCAGAAGTAAGTATTCTGAAATCTAGAAATGGTGTTTCTCCTATACTTTTTATGGCTTCATCTATATTAGTAACTCCGGGAAGTTCTACAATTAATTTCTCTTCTGCGCCCTTTGAGCTGAATATATTACTATGTTCTATCTGCACAATAGGCTCTGATACTCCAAAAATATTGACCCTTTTCTCTATAACATCTCTTAGAGCATTCATAGAGTCATTCACCTCACTTTTATCTATTTTCGATAGATCTGCTCTATAGACTAGATGTGTTCCACCATTCAGATCTAGGCCCAATTTGAATGGTTTAGCAATAGAAGAATCCATATTAACCTCAGAATAATAATTGAAATACCCTATAAGCAATGATGCTATAAGTATGAATACTGCGATAATTCTGGTCTTTAATATCATAATAATCTTTAATTTATTGTTATTTGGCCATTATAGAGCATATTCTATCTTCCCACAAATGAGAATAGGACTTTGATCGTTTGTAGTATAATCTTCATATCAAGAAAAATAGAACGATTCTTAATATAATAAAGATCATAAGAAAGCTTATTACTAGTCTCTTCCATATTTATTCCATGATGTGGATGCTTACCATATATCTGTGCCCAGCCTGAAAGACCAGGTTTCACTATATGTCTTATATTATAATAAGAAATTTCTTTAGAATAAGTTGTGACTGCATCTAGGAATTCTGGTCTCGGACCAACGAGTGAAATATCGCCTCTGAAAACATTCCAGAGCTGTGGCAATTCATCCAGTCTAGTCTTCCTCAGAATATTTCCAACTTTTGTAATATTATTCTTCTGTTTCCCCCATTGCCCTTCATCATTGGCAATACTCATAGTACGGAATTTCACTATTTTTATATTTTTATTATTTTGTCCGACTCTATTCTGATAGCTAAATATCACTCCACCATCATCCATCTTAATAGCAATAAAAATAAATGGGTATAAAATAAGAGAAATTAAACCTAATATAATAGAGATTACTATATCTGTAATTCTTTTAAAAATATCAAATGATATTTTAGGAGATGAAGATACATTCTCTAGGAACCATATATCATCTATGAAAGATAGAGGAATACGGTCGAAGACTCCCTCGTACATTCTCTGAATATCTATGAAATCAACTTTAGAGAAAATAAGCTTATACAGAGTCGGCATCAATTCATTTATCCTTTTATCACTGAAATCAGCAATAACAAGAGAAATATTATTTGATTTTATTATTTCTAATATTTCCTCACTATCTATAGGTAGAGATACATCTATCCTTTCTACGAAAAGGGTGTCATATCTCTGATTATTATTTATTTCATTGTAGAGTTCATCTGTTTCATTACCATGTGCTAGTAATAATGCTCTATATTTCCTCCTAGAGCCGAATTCCTGTGCAATAGCCATTCTCCATGCCACCATGAAGAAAAGAGAGATGATAAGATACATGAAAAGAGTAACTTTCGGTGTAATAGAGAAATATGGAGCAAAGTAAAAGAAGGAAATACTCACAATAGCATTGACTATCTGTACTCTTGTGAGCATTCCTGGTAATCTCTTCTTCAAGTCAAGGGTATGCTTCTCATAGAGACCGACAATAAAGTTTATAAGAAGAGAAATAAGGAAAAGAACGGAGAATGGTATAAGATGGCTTAATAGTAATTGAGTCGATGGAATAGCGCCATAACGTAGTGTTATAGTCAAATAAAGCGATGTGAAAAGCACGATAATATCGCCAATTAGAAGGAGTATTGCTTCTTTTCTCCTTATTATACTCATGACGCGATACTACCATAAAAACGGAAAAAATGGTACTCTTTGCATATGAAAATCCTTCATATTATTACCAAGTCCAATTGGGGTGGAGCCCAGAAATATGTATTCGATCTAGCTACTTATAGTAAGAATAGTGGCCATGATGTATCTGTAGTCCTAGGTGGTAATGGTGCATTGAATCAATATCTAGGAAGAGAAGGTATTAGAACGCATACTATCGATTCTCTAGGCAGAGATATAAGTACTGGTAAAGATATTATTTCATTTCGGCAAATATTCAAAATAATAAGGAGTGAAAAGCCGGATCTAGTGCATCTACATAGCCCGAAAGCCGCAGGAATAGGATCATTCTCTGCTAGATTATTGGGTATAAAGAAGATTATATACACTGTTCATGGCTGGACATGGAATGAAAGCAGACCCTTCCAAGAAAAGTTCGCTATAACATTCCTATCTTGGATTACTATGATATTCTCTACTCGGACTATTATACTAGGAGAGAAGGAATTAATACAAGCACAGATGTTGCCATTCATTTCTAAGAAATTGAAGCTAATACCATTAGGTATAAGCTCACCGAAATTCCTAATTCAGAAAAGTGCAAAAGAATTCCTACAAGATAGATCCGGTAAAATATTTGATAAAAAAACAATAATACTAGGCACAATAGCAGAATTACATCCTAATAAAGGCTTGATATACACTATAGATGCTATAGAAAAAGCTATTGATGAATTCCCAACATTATTATTCTTTATAATAGGTGAAGGAGAACAAAGAAATAGTATAGAAACATTGATAAAAGAAAAGAAATTAGAAGGAAAAATTATATTATTAGGAAATATAGAAAATGCAGCACAGTATATAAAAGCTTTTGAAATATTCATTCTATCTTCAATAAAAGAAGGTTTGCCATATGTAATATTAGAAGCAGGATATGCCGGTATACCTGTCATAGCTACTGCTGTAGGAGGAATACCAGATATTATAGATGATATGAAATCAGGTATATTGATACAATCGAAGAAATCAGGGGAAATCTATTCTGCAATAAAATTTGTATTAGAGAATAAGAAATTAAAGAAAGAATATGGTAATAATCTACAGGAGAAAGTAAAAGAGAAATTCAATATACAGAATATGTTCAAATCTATTGAAGACCTGTATAACTTATAAATTCATTCTTCATAGAATCTCTGTGTATAACACGGGCATTCTTACGCATTCCCATAAGTATTCCTAGACCGATAAACTCCGTCAATATATGAGTTCCTCCATAACTAACAAAGGGTAATGTCTGCCCTGTTACAGGTAATAACTGTATATTCATACCTATATTTATGAAAAAATGAGAAATAAGAAATATAGCCATACCAGCGCCGAAAAGTATTTCGAAATTCGTAGCGCCATGCATAGCATTCACAATAATCCTATAGACAAGAATGGCATACATAATGAATAAAATAAGAACACCGAGGAATCCCCATTCTTCTGCAAAAGCAGCGAAAATGAAGTCACTCTGATATTCTGGTAGGAATTTCAATCTTGATTGTGTGCCATAACCAACTCCTTTACCCAATAATTCCCCAGAGCCGACAGCTATTGTCGATTGATAGGCATTGTAACCAGCACCTCTAATATCTGTCAGAGGGTGTATGAAATTCATTACTCTATTCTTCTGATAATCTTTGAAAACGAATACCCAGAGTAAGCTGAGAGATACAATACCTAGAAGAAACATACCTAGAAGATGCTTCTTCGATATACCAGAGACGAGCACCATACCGAACCATATTAGGAATAATATGACTGCAGAACCGAAATCTGGCTGTATAAGTACTAATATAAATATAATAAAGGCATATAAACCAGAAATTATAATATGTCTTATATTGGCTATTTCTATATGTCTTCTGGAAAAATATTTTGCTAATACTATAATCAATACCAATTTTATCATATCTGCAGGTTGGAATGAGAATAGGCCGAAGTCGAGCCAGCTCAATGCTCCATGGGATATTTTACCTATGAAGAAAAGTGATACAAGCAATATACATGAAAAAAGAAATAGTGTAACAGAGACCCATGTCTTACGGAGGAATCGGAAATCAACAAAACATAGAGAAAAAAATACAATTATAGAAAATATAGACCAGATTAATTGTCTTATGAAGAATTGACTATCACCAGTGAATGAATTCATAGTGAGTAGTCCGACAGCCAGTAATGGCAATGTTGATAGGAATAATATCCAATCAATATTCTTTATAGAATTATTCATATTATTTATTTCTAATAGGTTCTATAACAGGAATTACTTCTATAGTCACTACTCTTCCACCTCGATCAATAGGCCAAGTGAATGGTGCTATTTCCCTACCACCATTTCCCTTTATTTCATCTATAATAGTTTTAGAAAATCCTATTGTATTCTTATTATTATCATATAGAACAGCATAGACATCTAGATTCTTATAAGGTAATAGCGATCTATTCTCTAGAATCACTTCGAGAGAAGAGCTTCCTTCACCCTCCTTATAATCCTTATTGATTATAGCTAAATCAGATATCATATCAGGAGCTTTGAACCATTCTGGTTCCTCTGTGAATTCGAATGTAACCTTCGCAGGAGTTCTCTCTTGCATATCTACAGCTGGCTCGAATGCTAATGTATTCCTATGTGGTGATATGGAAACAATACCCTTCTTCTCTAGTATAAGTAAACCCACATTATCGTAGACAGAGAACTTATACGGAACATTCACGGCACCAACATCCATATTGGGATTCACTATATACGAAGATAGATTATAAAGATGTGGAGCTACTATTTCGAATTTTCCTCCACCCCATTGTATCTGTGCAGGCAGGAATGTACTCTGACATAACTTGACACATGATCCTCCACAGTCTATACCATATTCATCTCCATTTTCTTTATTATCGAAACATGTAGGTGGTTTATAGAAGAAAAAGAAAATAACAGAAAAAGCCACAGCAGTGAGTACTATGATTACGCTTCCTCCATATAAGACTTTCCTACGTGATGACCATGATGCCATAGGGGTATTGTATCATAAGGAAATAGGATTTGAACACTCTGTTCCGGCGACTAGCTACTTTTGCCCCGAGGGACTATCATCGCCGCAACTACGTTTCACTTCCGTGTTCGGAATGGGAACGGGTG
>CAZDRC010000021.1:7297-8789 GCA_964507965.1 uncultured Candidatus Saccharibacteria bacterium | reverse complement strand
AAACTTAATAATTAATAAAATAAAAATATGTTTGATCTCAAAGTAATACATTCCGTGCTACAACAATTAGAAGAAGAAAGAGGAATACCGAAAGCCAAGATGCTCGAAGCTATAGAGCTTGCTCTAGCGACTGCTTATAAGAAAGAATATGGCAAGAAAGGTCAGATAGTAAGAGCCGTATTTGATCAGAATAGTGGTAAAGTAGAATTCTATCAAGTGAAGGTAGTAGTAGATGAATCAAAGGTAATAATGGAAGATGAAGTAGATGAAGCAGATCTAAAAACAATTGACCAAGATAATATAAAGGTAAGATTTAATCCAGAGCATCATATATTAATAGCCGATGCAAAAAAAATAAAAAGGGATGCGAAATTAGATGATGAAATAGTCTTTCCATTAGAAATAAAGGAGAATTATGGCCGTATAGCAGCACAGACAGCAAAGCAAGTCATAATACAGAAAATAAGAGAAGCAGAGAAAGTATCTGTTATGAATGAATTTGGAGAGAAAGAAGGTGAAATAGTATCAGGAACAGTACAAAGAATAGAAAGAGGGAATATATTCATAGATATGGGCAGAGCTCTAGGAGTTATCGCTTATGAAGAGCAGATACCTAGCGAACATTATAAACAAGGTGAGAGAATCCGTGCATATCTATGTGCAGTAGAAGAAACACCAAAGGGTATATTATTGAAGCTTTCTAGATCCCATCCGAAATTCCTAGCGAAACTTTTCGAAATAGAAGCGCCAGAGATAGCCCAGAAAGTGGTAGAAGTTAAGGCTATAGCAAGAGAAGCAGGAGCAAGATCAAAAATTGCCGTACATTCCACAGATAGCCATATAGATCCAATAGGCTCCTTGGTCGGACAGAGAGGAGTAAGAGTATCTACAGTTATGAGTGAGCTGGGTGGAGAGAAAATAGATATAATAGAATGGTCAGAAAATACAGAGAAATTCATAGAAGAAGCTCTTTCCCCTGCCAAAATTGTATCAATAGAATTAATAAAGGATGAAAATCGCGCAATAGTAAAGGTCTCTGAAGATCAACAATCATTAGCAATAGGTAAGGGTGGCCAGAATGTACGACTAGCTGCCAAGCTTACAGGCTGGAAAATAGATATACAGCCGATAGGTATAGGTGAATTTTCTAATGAGGGTAAAGAGAGAGAAGATTATTAACAGTATACAAATACAAATATGATGTATAATGTACTCATATAAGTATGTTTATCATTAACTATAAATAAAAAAATGAAATTATATAAAATATCAATTGTCACAATAGTGTTTTCTATTGCAATATCAACTACAGTTATTGCAAATGCACAGACAACAACTCCAATAGGAGAAAGGATAAAAGCCCAAGTAGAGACTCGTATAGAGAAAAATAAAGAAATACGCAATACCGAGCTGGAGAAGCGTCAGGAAGTAAAGAATACATTAATGGAAAGAAAAGCAGAGATAGAAGATAGGAGAATAGAGATAAAAGATA
>CAZDRC010000021.1:0-7197 GCA_964507965.1 uncultured Candidatus Saccharibacteria bacterium | reverse complement strand
ATAGAGATAAAAGATATAAAAAAAGAGAAATTAGATGGTATGAAGCTACTCCGTGCATCTACAACAGATATGTTCAAGAGAGCAAATGAAGAGCGTCGTGAAGTTACAAAAAATATGAAAATGGAAGCATTTCAAATAAGAAAGAATGCTTTAGAAGAACATCTATTAGTAGCTGTAAATAATTTAACAAATATTGCAAATCGTATAGAAGCTCATATTGTGAAAGTAGAAGCAAGTAGACGAACATTAACAGATGCTAAAGCCTTATTAGTAACAGCAAGAGAAAAGATAGCAATAGCAAAGACAGATATAGAGGCATTGAAAGCGCTAGAGACAGCAGATACTTCTACAGAAATAAACCTTACGAAACCTAGAGAAATCGGAGATAAAGCTATAAAAAGCATAAAAGATGCAAAAGAATCATTAAAAAAAGTAATAGTATCAATAGCAAAGAATATGGGTATAGGAAACACAGCAAGTACAACAGATGGAAGTAGCGGAGATGAAAATGATAATGATAATGATAATTAAAAATTAATAATAAATATATAAAATGGATACAAATAATCAAAATTCAAGTGGAATGATGAATGGTATGCCTCCTGTACCACAACAGGAGAAGAAAGTAGGACCTATAGTAGGTGCACTCATAATAGTTCTTATTATCATAATAGCTGCACTATATTTCATAGGCCAAAGATTGAATATAAATAGCATAGATGATCAAAATATGACAGAGGAAATAAACCAAGAGCAAACAATGACTGTAGATCAAAATATAATATCTGAAGGCTCAGCAGGACCAGATAATATACAGACCTTGGAGGCAGATCTTGACAATGAACTCAAAAACATAGATTATAGCTTCTAATGAATACATATATTACCTTCGCGCTTATAAGTTCTGTATTAGCCCTTATTTATGGCGCTTTTCTAATTTCTTCTATAATAAAGAAACCTACCGGTAATGATAAAATGCGTGAAATAGCCCTAGCAATACAGCAAGGTGCTAGAGCATATCTCAATCGTCAATATAAGACTATTTCAATAATAGCTATAATACTTTTCATTGTACTTTGGCTCGCTTTAGGCATAAAGGTTGCATTAGGGTTCGTATTAGGAGCAGTATTATCTGCCTTAGCAGGATATATAGGGATGAATGTCTCCGTAAGGACTAATATCCGTACTACAGAAGCAGCAAGAGAAGGTCTAGCTCCTGCTCTTTCATTAGCCTTCAAAGGTGGTGCTGTTACTGGATTTTTCGTAGTCGGACTAGCGCTTCTCGGTGTTACTGGATTCTATGCTATTACTCATGATGTAGCTTCTCTTATAGGCCTCGCTTTCGGAGCGAGTCTCATATCTGTATTTGCCCGTCTAGGTGGAGGAATATTCACAAAAGCGGCAGATGTAGGTACAGATCTAGTAGGTAAGGTAGAAGCAGGAATACCAGAAGATGATCCTAGAAATCCTGGGGTTATAGCAGACAATGTCGGCGACAATGTCGGAGACTGTGCTGGTATGGCTGCAGACCTATTCGAAACATATGCAGTTACTACTATAGCTACTATGATGCTCGGCGCTACTATATTCCTCGGCTTCGATGGAGCTCTATTATACCCCCTAGCATTAGGTGGTATAGCTATTATCGCTTCTATTATCGGAACATGGTTCGTAAAGCTCGGTAAAAAGCAGAATATAATGGGTGCAATGTATAAAGGATTAATAGTGGCTGGTATACTATCTGCTATTACCTTCTATCCTATTACAAAATGGATTATGGGAGATAATGGCCTATATACAGTTACTAATCTATTCCTATGTTCTATTATTGGTCTTATTGTTACTGCCCTTCTCGTCTTCATTACAGAATACTATACATCTACGAAATATCGTCCAGTACAATCTATAGCAGAAGCTAGTGTATCTGGGCATGGTACGAATATCATTCAAGGTCTCGCTATATCTATGAAATCTACAGCTTGGCCTCTTATTGTAATAGTATTCGGTATATTATTCACTTATCATTTCGCTGGTCTATACGGTATTGCTATCGCCGCTATGAGTATGCTCTCTATGGCAGGAATAATAGTAGCTATAGATGCATATGGTCCTATAACAGATAATGCAGGTGGTATAGCAGAGATGGCAGGGCTACCAGATTCTGTAAGAGATATTACAGATCCTCTAGATGCTGTAGGAAATACTACGAAAGCTGTTACGAAGGGTTATGCTATCGGTTCTGCTGGTCTTGCAGCTCTCGTATTATTCGCTTCATATACTGAGCTCGTTCCGGGACTCACATTCGATCTTAGTAATCCGAAGGTTATTATCGGTCTATTCATAGGTGGACTTCTACCATATTATTTCGCCGCACTATGTATGGAAGCAGTAGGAGTCGCAGCTGGTAAGGTTGTAGAGGAGGTCCGTCGTCAATTCCGAGAGATAAAAGGTATTATGGCAGGTACAACAAAACCTGATTATGCGAAATGTGTAGATATTGTAACTTCTGAAGCTATAAAGCAGATGATAGTACCAGCACTCATACCTGTTCTCGCTCCTATAATAGTCGGTGTAGTATTCGGACCAGTAGCACTCGGAGGATTGCTAGTAGGTTCTATTATCACAGGACTCTTCGTAGCTATATCTATGACATCCGGAGGTGGAGCATGGGATAATGCGAAGAAACATATAGAGCAAGGCAATCATGGTGGTAAAGGCTCCGATGCGCATAAAGCTGCTGTTACTGGTGATACTGTCGGTGATCCGTATAAAGATACAGCAGGTCCAGCTATCAATCCTATGATAAAGATCTTAAACATCGTAGCATTACTTATCGTTGCTTTCTTAATCTAATTTATCAGAGACAAAAATGAATAAAATAAATAAATTAGAAAAATCAAAAGTAGAAATAATAAGCTCAATAGAAGCTAAGTATTTCGAATCATTCCGCAAGAAAGCTCTAGAAAATATAAACAATGAAATCACAATAGATGGTTTCCGCAAGGGTAAAGTTCCAGAGAATATATTGATTACGAAAGTCGGAGAAATGAATATATTAGAGGAAATGGCAGAACTAGCAATAAGTGAAGCTTATCCGAAAATATTAGTAGAAGAAAAAATAGATGCAATAGGTCGCCCAGAAATAAATATTACAAAGATTGCAAAAGATAATCCTCTAGAGTTCAAAGTCATTACAGCTGTGATACCAGAGGTGAAGCTAGCTGATTATAAGAAAATTGCAAAAGAAGAAAAAGGAAATAATAGTAATGAGAAGATAGAAGAAGCAACAGAAAAAGAAATAGATGATGCGAAATGGAAGAAGCGTATAATACTTTCTGATAAGCTTATAGAAAGTTCTTCTATGGATATTCCAGAGGTACTCATAGAAAGTGAGGTGAAAAGAATAGAAGCACAATTCGGAGATGATGTAGCACGCATGGGAGTGAAGATAGAGGATTATCTTAGCCATGCGAAAAAGACAATAGAAGATCTTCGCAAGGATTGGAAACCACATGCAGAGAAGAAAGCGAAACTGCAATTAATACTAAATGAAATTTCAAAATTAGAAAAGATAAAATTAGATGAGAAAGAATTAGAAAAAGAGATTAATCATATACTTGAACACTATAAAGATGCAGATAGAGAACAAGTGAGAGTATATGCAGAGACAGTACTTATGAATGAGCAGGTATTCCGCTTCCTAGAAAATTAATTAAAGATTTAATTATAGAATCAGTTTCGCTATTGCGGATATTGCAGCAGTTTCTGCTCTTAATATTTGTTTGCCCAGAGATACTATTGGGATATTAGCCTCATTAAAGGTTCCTATTTCTTTTTCTGACCATCCACCTTCTGGACCGATGAAGATTGCAATATTATCATCTGTATTGTCTAATTTTTTTCCTGATGTGTGAAATACTATTGACAAAATTTTGGGCACTTTTTTTATTTCATTAATTACCTCTTCGAGACTAATAATACTATTTATAGTTGGTACTGTAGATCTACCACTCTGTTCCGATGCTTCTATAGCTATCTTATTCAATCTGTCCATATTGAGATCCTTCTTCTCACTCCTCTCAGATAGTACTGGAAAAATATGTGAAACGCCTAATTCTGTGGCTTTTTCTACTATCCATTCGAATTTGTCTTTCTTTATTATTGATTGTACTAAATATATATTTTTATTAAATAAAACCATATTTTCTTTTTTGTCTAGGATTGACATACATACTGAATCTTTATTATAACTATCTATCTTAGCAGAATACTCGAAACCAGAGTTGTCAAATAATATGACCACATTGTTTGACACAAGTCTAATAACGTTTCTTAACTGATTCACAAGCTCATGTGAAACAATCATGATCTTTGACTTGTCACCAATTTTGTTTTGTAGATAGAACCGATGAACTCTCATATTCCTAGTCTATACAATGTTGCCAAAGATAGCAATATGATGTAATATATGCCCTATGTTAATACCAACAGTAATAGAGAAAACAAATTTCGGTGAGCGCGCATACGATATATATTCTCGCCTCTTGAAGGAGAATATTATCTTTCTAGGAGGACCAATAGATGATCATATTGCAAATATTATTATCGCTCAATTGATTTTCCTCCAATCAGAAGATCCGAAGAAAGATATTAATCTATATATCAATTCTCCCGGTGGTTCTGTCACTGCTACTCTAGCAATAGTAGATACTATGAATCATATTAAGAATAGTGTATCCACTACATGTGTAGGTATTGCCGCCTCTGGTGCAGCACTCATACTCTCTTCTGGTGAAAAGGGTAAGAGATATGCTCTTCCTAATTCTGAGATGATGATACATCAGCCACTCGGTGGTGCTGAGGGACAAGCTTCTGATATTGAGATCAGTGCGAAACATATATTGAAGATGAGAGAAAATCTAAATAAGATATTATCAAAGAACACTGGCCAAGCTATGTCAAAGATAGAGAAGGATGTCGATAGGGATTTCTTCATGGATGCAGAGGAAGCAAAGAAATACGGCCTTATTGACAAAGTCATCTCCTAGTTATAATATACGAGCATTACTGGATTAATTACCGTAAGTTTGCTTTTTAGAAAAAACTTTAATGAATCGTATACAAACTCTTCAAACTAGACAGGATAGAACTGATATATTTATATATATTGATACATTACTCTTATAATCTAAGAAAGCGAATTTATATTCGCATATGTCATTAAAATTAGTTGCATTATTGTTAAGTATAGCGGGAGTAGCTGGGCTTGGTATAGGATATTATCTTCGTCTTATCATTTCCCTTGGAAAGAAGGGATCAATGGAATTAGAGATAAAGGAGATGCTTCTCACAGCAAAGGAAGAGGCAAAGAAGATCACAGCAGAAGCTGAGAAGAAATCAAATAAATTACTAGAAGATACAAGGCATGAGATAAAAGAAAAGGAAGATAAAGTACAGCAAATAGAGAATCGTCTTATTAAAAAAGAGGATCTTCTAGATAAGCGTCAAGTAGATATTGATAAAGAAGTAGAATTGATTAAGACTAAAGTAGCAGAAATAAAGACAATAAGAGAACAAACAGATAAATTGGAATCAGAAAAGACTTTGGCATTGCAGAAGATATCTGGTATGACTCGAGAAGAAGCAAAAGCTGAGATTATAAAGACTATAGAAAAAAATGAGGAACAAGATATATTGACTAGGATATACAAGCTAGAACAGAGTGGAGAAGAGGTATTGGAGAATAAGGCTAAAAGCATATTGGCAACATCTATTCAGAGATTATCTAATTCTGTCGCATCTGATATTATGTCTACATCTGTTACTATTCCGAATGATGAAATAAAAGGAAAGATAATAGGAAAAGAAGGTAGGAATATAAAGGCCTTCGAGAGAATGACAGGGGTAGAAGTAATAGTAGATGATACTCCTGGTAATATTACTATTTCCTCTTTTGACCCTGTACGTAGACATATTGCTAAACTTGCATTAGAAGAACTTATAAAAGATGGCAGAATACAACCTGCAAAAATAGAGAAAGTTGTTCAGGAAGCCCAAGCAAATATAAATAAAATAATAAAGGAAAAGGGTGAACAAGCTGCTTATGAATGTGGAGTAATAGGACTAGATCAGAGAATATTACTGATATTAGGCCGTCTATACTTCCGTACTAGCTATGGTCAGAATGTTCTAGAACATTCCATAGAGATGTCACATATTGCGGGTATGATAGCAGAGGAAATCGGTGCCAATGTAGCAGTAGCAAAGGCTGGTGCATTATTGCACGATATTGGTAAAGCTCTAGATCATGAGGTAGTAGGAACTCATGTAGAAATAGGTAGAAGAATATTACAGAAATTCGGTGCAAGTGAAGATATTGTGAAAGCAATGCAGGCACATCATGAAGAATATCCTTATGAAACTATTGAAAGTCGTATAGTGCAGTCAGCAGATGCAATATCTGGCGCTAGACCTGGAGCACGCAGAGATAGTATAGAGAATTATCTTCGACGTCTCGGAGATCTAGAAGCAATAGCAAATGGTTTCCAAGGTGTAGAGAAGAGCTATGCATTGCAAGCAGGCCGTGAAATAAGGGTATTTATAACACCTGAGAAATTAACAGATCTAGAATCTAGGAATCTTGCACGAGATATAGCTATAAAGATAGAGAAGGATTTGAAATATCCAGGTGAAATCAAGGTTACAGTTATCCGCGAGACCAGAGCTATAGAATTTGCTAGATAATAAGAACTATGTTCCTATTTATTCCCTATTGCGTATAATACGGCTTCATATATAATAATATGGAGGTTAGATGCTCCGGAAGGAGTATGAAACATTATTAGTAATTAATAATAACTATGAATAAAG
Source organism: uncultured Candidatus Saccharibacteria bacterium (assembly GCA_964507965.1). Lineage (GTDB taxonomy): Bacteria > Patescibacteriota > Minisyncoccia > Phycocordibacterales > PALSA-1337 > CAIOGI01. Next base: position 327 of record CAZDRC010000021.1, on the reverse strand, counting down.
CAGGAATCGTAGATGCAGTGCATGCAGTTTTAGGAGGAACAAAGGTCCAGGCAGAGCAAGCAGTAGATGCTATGCTCGATGGTATTATCAATTCTCTTAAGAAAGGAGAAGAGGTATCTATCGCAGGGCTTGGTATTTTCTCTGTTAAACATCGTGCAGCACGAGAGGCTAGAAACCCTCGTACAGGAGAAGCTATCAAGGTAGCGGCTATGAAAGTTCCAAAGTTCCGTGCCGCAAAAGCTCTAAAGGAAGCTGTAAAATAGTAAGAAAGACTCGCTCGAGCGAATCATTTTTAGTAAAAGACCACCATAGGGTGGTTTTTTACTT
>CAZDRC010000020.1:7297-9324 GCA_964507965.1 uncultured Candidatus Saccharibacteria bacterium | reverse complement strand
TATGATAAAGAGAGCAAATAAATTGAAAGATAGCCCAGAATTCTACAATACTATTACTAATACATGCACTACCAATATTGTTAAGCATGTCAATACTATTACTCCTCATCGTATTTCTATACTTAATTTCGAAGTCTTTTTCCCAGAAGATTCTGATAAATTAGCGTATAAATTAGGATTAATCGATACTGATCTATCATTCGACGAAGCACGTAAGAGATATTTCATCAATAATAAGGCAGAGAAATACGCTGATTATCTAGATTTCTCAGTAAGAATAAGAGGGGAAAAATAGTAGACATAATGTAAAAGTTGTGATAGTATTCAATTAATAAGCAATTAAACTCTTATTATAATAAAAAATATTTATATGGATAATTTTCGAAAAGGAGGTGGAAATGATGGTGGTAGAGGAGGATTCCGAGGTGGTAGAGGTGGTGGAGGGGATAGAGGTGGTAATAGAGATAGAGGACCTGTGACAATGCACAGCGCTGTTTGTGCTAGTTGTGGTAAAACATGTGAGGTTCCATTTCGTCCTACTGGAGACAAGCCAGTGTATTGTAGAGACTGCTTCGCTGGTAGAGCTGCTATGGGTGGAGAGAGAGGAAGGAGAGATGATAGAAAAGATAATAGAAGGGATAATAATCAAATGACTCCACAGAATAATTCTAATAATTCAGGTAATGGGGAATTGAAGAAACAATTGGAAGAAATAAATGCGAAACTTGAAAGACTAATTACAGCAATTATACAGACGAAGGTAGTAGAGAAAACTCCTGAGAAAATAGTAGAGAAAGTAGCAAAGAAGGTGACTAAGAAGAAATAAAAAAAGCCCAAGCAATCGCGAGGGCTCTCTGAGTGATATCAGTATCTGAACCCACACACGGTTTTTAGGTTCAAATACTTTCACTCGGTACTTTGATATAATAGCAGATTACGACGACTTTGTCAAGGGTTATTAGGAAAGCTCCATTTCAACAGATTCGATTTCGAAGACCTCAGTGACTGGATTAATTAGAAACCGTCTACACATTTTTTGACAAGTTTCGACGGCTTCATCCAATGTGATTTCTTTGAATTCTACAGTGATATATTTACCCGTGGTGACGTTTGATACTGTCATAAAGCCTGATTTCTTCAAACCGTCAGCGATCGCCTTTTCTTCAGGATTGAGAACAGCTGGCTTTTTGCTAACAAGTATTTTTGCTTTGAATTTCATGGTATGCCTTTCGTCTGAATAGAGAATACTCTGGTTTTCTGGATAATGCAATATTGCTTAATAATTATTATAAGATTAACTAGGGTATTAATATAATATTTTATTTGAAAATTATGGAAGTAGAAATGATATAATATTCACCTAATGAATAATAAATCAAGAACCCTCCTCCATATCGATGGTGATGCATTCTTCGTCGGTGTAGAAGTAGCGAAGAATCCGAAATTGCGTGGCTTACCAGTAGTAACAGGCGCGGAAAAAGGAATAGTTACTGCACTGTCATATGAAGCCAAGGCCCTAGGAATAGTCCGAGGTATGCCTACATATAGAGTAAAAAGGGATTATTCTAAGGTAATAATATTATCAGAGAATCATAAGAGTTATTCCAGATATTCAGCAATGATGTTTGATATAGTACGCAGATATGCAGATCTAGTAGAGGAATATAGTATAGATGAATGCTTCGCAGATCTCACAGGACTCAATAGACCACTGAAGATGAGCTATAGACAGATAGCAGAGAGAATAAAGAAGGAAATAAATGATGAGCTGAAATTATCAGTATCAATAGGAATAGCATCGAGTAAAGTATTGGCCAAGCTAGCTTCGAAATGGGTGAAGCCTAATGGACTAACAATAATAGATATAGATAATGATAGAGAATTCTACAATAATATAATAATGAAGACTCCAATAGAGAAAGTCTGGGGAATAGGACCTAGAACCTCATCATTTCTGAAAAATAAAGGAATACATAATGTAAAGGATTTTATAAATAAAGATATAGAATGGATAAGAGATAATCTAT
>CAZDRC010000020.1:4271-7197 GCA_964507965.1 uncultured Candidatus Saccharibacteria bacterium | reverse complement strand
AATATTCCTCAAGAGAATCTATTCGGAGATACTATTATGACAGACAAGCTTGAGCTTGTGCATAAGCAGATAGATCAAATAGAGAATAAATACAAGAAGAGAATAGTCTATCTAGCTTCTACGCATAAGGCGCTGAAACGTAAGGGGGATTAGATACTCTCTACCTCTTCTGTAGATGTAGCAGTGTTATTAGTGATTTTCAATTGTAGATCAAAGCTTAATTTATATACACTATCCTTTACATTTATCTTTGGATTATCGAATATTGGAATTAGACCATCTAGGACAGTATTACCTTTAACAACTATAATATTAGAATCTGTTTGATTAATACTCATTGGTATTAGAACTTCACCTACTAGGCCCTTGATAGCTAGATCTCCTCTCACTATATATTCACCAGGAGTAGTAGAAGCAATGAATTCATTTGCTACGAATGTTGCATCAGAGAATTCTGTAGTACTAGCAATGCTCTTTATTCCTGTAATATCTATAGTGAATTTATTGGATACCAAGCCACCGTCATTCACTTCGAATTCCGAAACTAATAGATCAATAGTACCCTTGCTGATCACCTTATCTGTTGTCTTATTGTTTTCTGTCCATGTGATTTTCGCATCCTTTGTATCTACACTGTATGAACCATTCATAAGATTTAACCCTGGTATGGTGATCGCTGTAGATGTAGCCACTATATCCTGATTATTTTCATCTATTGGTGCCTCTACCTTCTTATTACCGAGTAGAACTAAACCTATAACTACTATTATTAATATTATTATTATTGAAATTATTTTTTTCATTTCTTTATTATCTTATTAATTAAACTTATAATTACCGATCAGTCTTTTTATATTATACACATTAGAATGGCAAAGTAAAAGTCATGGCATTATCTGCCTTCTTTTCCCAATTTTCTGTATTGAGTTTGATATTATATATTTGCCTATTTGCTCCCAGATCCTTATATTTCAAGCCATTATTTGCTAATGCATAATCATATATTTCCTTTGTAATCTTTACATCTTCTAGACAGTATTGGATAATTTTATCTATTTCACCATTTCTCCACCAATGTACGGCTTCCATACCATTACCATTCTTATTTTTCCCCAATGTTGCCTCTGCCACAGTATCTAATTTCAATCTCCTGCCTAGTACATCCTTCACTTCTTTCATAAGATCAATGCTCTTTATTCTCGTCAAATCTCCAGAATAATATTTATTAAGTAATGGAATATCGAAATGATCACCATTCCATGTTATAAGTGCATCGGCTTTCTCCAATATTGGCCAGAGGGAAGGGAAGTCACTCTCTAGGAAACTCTTATAGCTATCGTCTAGAGAATCATGAATACATACAACAGAGATATCAAGAGCAGTAGGATCATTCGACCCTATATCTTGGAAAAAGTTTTTTGTTTCTATATCGAATGTGATTTTCCTCATTTTCCTTCTTCTTCGTTTCCTGTAGCTAGATCCTTTATTTTATATTTGCCCGTTTCTACTTCCTCATCACCTATACATATTACTTTATTTATACCTCTCTTATCGGTATTGCTTATTTTATCCCCAACTTTCTTCAATGATGAATCCAGCATAACTCTCATTCCAGAATCTCGTAATGTCTGCGCTAAATCCATAGAATATGGGATATTCTGCTCTCCTACGGTACATATCGCTATATCTGCAGGGGATTCTTTTATTTCATTTATTTTTCCATAAGTTTCCAATAAGTCTCTCGCTATGACATCACCAGCGCCGAAACCTACAGCAGGAACCTTCTCTCCACCGAAAAGTGATAGTAAGTCATCATATCTACCACCTCCGAATATTGAACGGCGATTCTCTGGATTATTGTCGAAGATTTCGAAAACTATACCGGTATAATAGTCGAAACCACGCATAAGTGTCTGATCGAATCTTACATTAGTGATTCCTAATTTTTCTAATCCTTCTATCACTTTTCTTATTTCTTTTAGACCATCATGCTCCTCCTTCGTCTGTGGTAGATGTATAGTGAATTCTTCGAAATTCTTAGAATTAAGTAAGGTAATGAATTTTCCTGTATTTTCTCCTAGTATTTCTTCTGATGCACTTTCGAATGCTTTCTTTTCCATCTTATCTTTCTTATCTATCAATTTAGAAATTTTATATGCTTGCTTATCATCAAGATTGAAGATTTCCTTTGTTATATAATTAATTATCTTACGATTATTTATGCGTATTTCGAAATCCTTATCAGTAAGTCCGAAATTACGAGTAATATCATAAGCAATCTGCATTATCTCTATTTCTGCTTCCATACCAGATACGCCGAATATATCTATATTAAGTTGCCAATGCTCTCGTAGGCGCCCTTTCTGTGGCTGTTCATAACGGAAAAGATTGGGAATAGAGAACCAACGAAGAGGGAATACTAATTCTCTTCTTCTACCTGCTACCATACGAGCGAGTGTAGGCGTCATTTCAGGCCGAAGTGTCACCTCTCTATCGCCTCTATCAGTGAAAGTATATGTTTGTTCATTGACTATCTCTTCTCCGCTTTTCGCACGATATAGATCTGCAGGCTCGAGAATAGAAGCATTGTATTCTTCATAACCGTATTTCCTAGAAATATCTTTCCAAATATTAAATATATAATTCTCTACAGCCATATCCTCTGGATAGAAGTCCCGCACTCCCTTATATGATTCTGTTCCCAATTTATTGTTCATAAGGTATATTGTAACAAAGTTATGAAAAATGTCATTATTTGTGATAAGGAAATAGGAGAAACTCCTCTAGAATGCCTAGAGAGAATGCGTATAGAATATAGTATAGGAAAGGAGATTCCTATGACATATGCAGGTAGACTAGATCCTATGGCAGAAGGACTTCTTCCTATTCTTATCGGTGAAGAGTGTAAAAATAAAGAGAAATATAT
>CAZDRC010000020.1:2828-4171 GCA_964507965.1 uncultured Candidatus Saccharibacteria bacterium | reverse complement strand
TATCCTAGATATTCATCGAAGATAATTGCAATGAAGGAAATACCAGAAGAAATGCCCGAGAGAGAAGTAGAAATATATTTGATAGATGAATTGGGAGAAATAGAAAAAAGTGGGGAAGAGATAGCAAGAGAAAGTATTGATAAGATAAAGAAAGTTAATGGCGATTTCCGACAAGAGAAAATAATAGAAAGTTGGCAGAAATTCGCCGAGGAATATAGTAAAGATAAATTCAAAATAATAAAATTAAAAGTCGCTTGTTCTAGTGGTACATATATGAGAGTTCTAGCGTATAGAATAGGGGAAGACATGGGTGTAGGGGCAATAGCGATGACTATCAAAAGGACGAAAATATGTTAGAATATACACTATGAGACTGGTAATAATAAAAGAAGGTCCATTAGTTTTCCTACGGAACCTATTGGCTATGGAGCTTGTCGCATCACTTTTCTTCTTTGTAGTATCATTTTTGAGTAATTACGAATTAATTTTCAGAAATCTAGGTTTTGATGATTTTATACGTTTCGATATTTTCGAAGTAATATTATTCTCATTATTTCAGGTTATCTATATAACCATACTCTTTCTTGATTGGTATTTCTCATATTATGAAATAAAAGAAAAAGAAATAATTAGAAAAACAGGTTTAATCATACGAAAAAAAAAGTCAGTAAATATCTCTGATGTCGCCTCTGTAGAAACATATCAAGGATTACTCGAGAGAATGATGCATCATGCAACTATTATTCTAGAACATAATAATGGAAGAGTTACCAAGATCAGAAATGTATCCAATTTCGAAGAAAATAATAATATTATAAAGCAATTAGTCTATAGTACATCTGGTAGAGTACTTACGAAAGATATTAGAACATTAATAGAAGATGGTGAAGGAATCTATTTGGAGTTCAAAGAAACCATGCGTTATGATATACGCAAGAATGGAATGAATAAAGATATGGAGCGAGCAGTTGCTAAGACTATAGTAGGATTCCTCAATACTAATGGCGGTACATTACTTATTGGTGTGAATGATGGAGGGAAAATAATCGGATTAGAAAATGATTATAAGACTTTACAACAGAAGAAGGATCGTGATGGTTTCGAGAATTATCTCAATACTATTATAAAGAATATGATCGGTTTGGCATTCTCTAAATATATAGAAATAAAGTTTGAGAAAATTGAAGGCAAGGAAATCTGTATAGTATCAGTCCGTGAATCTCATAAGCCAGCATATCTAGTCAATGGTGATAATAAAGAAGATTTCTTCGTTAGAGTAGGGAATTCCACCCAGCCCTTCTCTATAAGCCAAGCATCAGAATATATAAAGACGAAGTGGGGGT
>CAZDRC010000020.1:0-2728 GCA_964507965.1 uncultured Candidatus Saccharibacteria bacterium | reverse complement strand
AGGGTAAAGAATGATGAATTTTATACTCAATACAGTGATATTCAAAAAGAGATTGAAGCCTATTTAGAATTTGACTCAAATGTATTTCGCAATAAAATAATATATTGTAATTGCGATGATCCGTATGAAAGTAATTTTTTTCGATATTTTGTATTAAATTTTAATAAACTTGGACTCAAAAGACTTATTACTACAAGCTATAAACCTTCACCTGTCGCCAATTCACAACTGGGATTGTTCGGAAATGACAAAACCCTCACGAAATCCAAGGGCCGTCCCAAGGTAACTGCCAATAAATTTATTATTAATGAAGTACATGATATAGATGGTGACGGTCAATTCAACTTGAAGGATGTTGCTAAACAGTTAAAAGTAAATAAACATAATGAATGGACACCACTAGGGGGTGATGGTGATTTTCGTAGTGATGAATGTGTAAAACTACTCAAACAGTCGGATATTGTAGTAACAAACCCACCTTTTAGTTTATTTCGCGAATACGTGAAGCAACTTTTTGATTACAATAAAAAGTTTGTCATTATCGGTAATATGAATGCGATTACATATAAAGAGATCTTTCCGAAAATTAAAGAGAATAAGTTGTGGCTTGGAGCAACTGGAAATGGAAGTGATATGGTTTTCGCTGTACCAAATGGTGCTGAGATTGCAGAGAGCGACAGACAAAAGGCAGCTCGACTTGGTTATGTTGGTGACTATACAAGACTCGGTAACTCTTGCTGGTTTACAAATCTTGATCATGGACGTCGTCATCAACCATTACCATTAATGACGCAGGCAGATATTATAAAATTCAGCACAAAAAAGCCGTATGAAAAATACGACAACTATGATGCAATAGAGATTTCGCTAGTTAAAACTATCCCAAGTGATTATGATGGAATAATGGGTGTACCGATTAGTTTTTTGGATAAATATAATCCTGATCAGTTTGAAATTTTAGGGGCCACTCAAAGAGGTTGTCACGATGAGGTATCTGACACGAAAAAATATGATGAGTACTGGGAAGTAAGACAGAATGGACAAAAAACAGGTTCGTCTGGTGGAAAAACAAACGAAAACGCAAATCTAGTAGGTAATGATGAGAAAAAGAATTATTTTATAAATAAAGAAGGCAGAGTAATTCAGTCTGCTTATCAAAGAATTTTTATAAGACATAAGAAAGCTAAAAAATAATTAGATATGAACAATTATAAAAGTAGTGAAATTTTTAAGCTAAAGAGTGAAATAGAGCAATTAGAGAAAAAAATGCTCTTGAGTTTAAATAATATAAGAGTTTACAATAGGTTTAAAAATGAACAATGGCAATTAATCAATAAATTAAAGAAAGTAGAAGATCTATCAGCTGACCAGAAAAAATAACATGAAAAACGAAGAACCTCAAGGCGAAATAATTATTTATGAAGGCGTGAATGGGGCACCTTGTATTGATGTGCGTGTTGAAAACGAAACTGTATGGCTCACTCAGGCCCAACTTGCAGAGCTATTCAATACATCTCGCCCTAATATTACGATGCATATCAAAAACATTTTTGATGAAGGTGAATTGAGTGAGGTTTCAGTATGTAAGGATTTCTTACACACTGCTACTGATGGCAAGAAATATACCACCAAATCATATAACCTTGATCTTATAATTTCTCTTGGATATAGGATAAAATCTGATATTGCCACCAAATTCCGCCAATGGGCAACCGAACGCCTTCGCGAGTACCTCATCAAAGGCTTTACGATGAATGATGATTTTCTAAAAGAGAATGGCGGAGGTAAATATTGGTATGAGCTTCTTGATCGTATTCGAGATATTCGTAGCAGTGAAAAGGTTCTTTATCGTCAGGTGCTTGATCTGTACGCCACAAGTCTTGATTACAATCCAAAAGCCTTGGAATCTATTAAGTTTTTCAAAATCGTACAAAATAAATTACACTACGCTGCCCATGGTAATACTGCCTCGGAAGTTATAGTAAAGAGAGCCAATGCCGGTAAGCCATTTATGGGTTTACTGAGTTTTTCAAATGGTGGGGTAAGTAAAAAAGATATTGTTATTGCAAAAAATTACCTTGATGAAAAAGAGTTAAAAGTGTTGAATAATATCGTCTCCGCCTTCTTTGATTTGGCGGAAGTAAAGGTGATGGAACATAAGCCAATGTATATGAAAGATTGGATTATCCAACTTGATAAGTTGATAAGCGTCTTTGACAAAAAAGTTCTAACAGAGGCTGGATTCGTGAGTCATGCCGAGGCGCTAAAACAAGCTGAAGCGGAGTATAAAAAATTCCAGGTCAAAACACTTTCTCCAGTCGAAAAAGCATATTTGGAAAATATTAAATTGTTAGAGAAAAAGGTTGAGAAAAAAATAAAAGATAAAAAATAATAAAAATTTTAATAATATGAAAACAACACTAAAATCAATAATTACTGTTAAAGACATCTGCGAAGGTTTTGAATATAACGAACTTGAAGGCAAAGGTTTATTTGGTTTGTCTGGCAGGCTTACTATTCAGCCAGAATATCAACGTAATTATATTTATTCGTCTGATGGCGGTAAAAGAGAGATGGCTGTTATTGAATCAATACTCAAAGGTTACCCAATTGGTTTGATTTATTTTAATAAAGTAAGTGAAGATAATCTAGAAGTCCTGGACGGACAGCAACGTATAACTAGCGTTGGACGATTTATTAAAGACAAATTTGCTATAAAAGATGAGAA
>CAZDRC010000019.1:0-9564 GCA_964507965.1 uncultured Candidatus Saccharibacteria bacterium | reverse complement strand
GAATGCTTCGAAGAGAAAATGAATGAATTCATACATAATGAAGCAATACACAATAATAGAAGAGTAGACGGAAGAGACTTCGATGAAATACGACCACTTTTCGTAAAAGCAGGTGGAATATCTCCAATACTACATGGATCTGGAATATTCTATAGAGGAGAAACACATATACTATCCGCACTCACTCTAGGTGGTCCGGGTGATGCACAGATAACAGATGGGATGGAGAAAACACCAGACAAGAGATTCATGCATCATTACAATTTCCCGCCTTTCTCTACTGGGGAGACAGGTAGAATAGGTGGTATGAATAGGAGAATGATAGGACATGGAGCTCTCGCAGAGAAGGCTCTATCTCCAGTAATACCTCCGAAAGAGTCATTCCCATATACTATTCGAATAGTATCAGAAGCCTTCTCATCCAATGGTTCTACATCTATGGGTTCAGTATGTGGATCCACTCTAGCGCTTATGGATGCAGGAGTACCGATAAAGGCGCCAGTTGCAGGTATTGCATCTGGACTCATGATGCTAGGAGATAAATATAAAATACTCACAGATATACAAGGTCCAGAAGATCATTATGGTGATATGGACTTCAAAGTAGCAGGAACAAGACAGGGAATAACAGCAGTACAGATGGATATAAAGGTAGGTGGTATTCCTCTACATATTCTGAATGAAGCATTAGAAAAAGCAAAGAGTGCAAGATATAAAATTCTTGATTTAATTGAAAAAGAAATTCCAAGCCCTCGTCCTGATATTTCTCCGAATGCACCGAAAATTATAATGTTAAAAATAAAGGAGAATCAAATAGGACTAGTAATAGGTACAGGAGGTAAAACAATAAATGAAATAAAAGAAAAGACTGCTGTAGAAGATATAACAATAGAGGATGATGGTAGCGTCTTCATCACTGGGAAGAATGGTAGTGCAGAAAAAGCAAGAGATATTATCTTGTACATTACAAAAGATGACCCTAGGAGAAGATATTGATATAATATAGTAAATGAAAGACGATAAAATACAAAAACCTTTCGTACAGAAACCGATTAGGACTTATGAAAGTGATATGGCAGAAGCTCTAGGAAAAGGAGCATCTGTTGCTAGTATTGTTATTGCTGAAAATAAAAGAAAAGATGAGAAGATGATGAGTGAGGAAGAAAAAAAGAAAAAGGAAATGGAAGATATGGAGAGGATAGGAAATGAAGCAAAAGACAATCTACAGAAAGAAATAGAAAATATATCTACAGGAGATGTGAAGCCGATACCCCCACCACCAATAGAGAAGCCAGTACTTCCCATAACACCAGTACCAGATATGGTAAGAAGTTCTCCTATAGTAGATGTAGCTCCGAATGTGGAGAGAAGTGAAATGACAGGTGAACCTATTACTATACCTACTCCGCCAACCCCAGTATTACCTCCAAAGCCAGATGAGCCACCGCGCCCCCCACAACCAGCACCACCACCGAAGCCTCCAGAACCACAACCAATACCAAAGCCTGCTCCTCCGCCACCTCCACCGAAACCAATGCCTCCACCACCGCGTCCAATACCACCACCTGTACAACCTCCTCCGCCTATTCTAGAACCGAAATTTAAAATAGAGAAAGAATTAGAGCCAGAGCCTGAAGAAGAAACAGAACCAAGAGTAAAAAGAAATATAATAAAACCACTTATAACTATTACTTTAATAATAGTCTTTCTTGGAGGTGGAATATATGGAATATATTATTTATATAAAAATAGTCCAATATCACAAAGTAGACCTATCATAGAACAACAAATCACATTACCAAGTATTATTGGTCAAGATAAACAAATAATTCTCAATATAGATAGTATTAATAAAAATAAATTAATACAGGAAATATATTCTGTATTTAATAAAAATATATTGATTAGTGGAAAGATATTAGAAATTATAATAAAACAGAATGTAGATAATGATGGAATGGTGGAGGAGAGCCTAGTCTCTGGATCTATATTTCTGAATAAGCTCGATATAGGAATACCAGATGTACTGATCAGATCATTGACAGATAGATACATGCTCGGTACATATACAGAAGAGAATGGGCAGAATACACCATTCATTATACTTACTACAGATTTCTTCCAGAGCACCTTCGCGTCCATGCTGTATTGGGAGAAGAATATGCCGAATGATCTATCTGATCTACTAGATTATGGGGAGCGAGGTGTCGGTGGGGAATTCACAGACAGACAAATATTAAATAGAGATGTGAGGGAATTCCGACTACCGAATGGTGAATTACTATTCCTATACTCTTTTATCAATAAGAATAGCCTTATAATTACTAGAACTGAGAGTATGCTAATAGAAAGTATAAAGCGTATTGAAAAGCAGATATATATAAGGTAAGATTAGGCATACTAGAATAATATATAGCTATGAATAAAAAAGATTTAGAATATTTCAAAGGAAAACTTGAGAAAGAAAAAAAGGTTCTAGAAGATGAACTTGCTACTGTAGGCCGTGTGAATCCGGATAGACCAGATAGCTGGGATGCTACACCTGGTGATATAGAGGTAGACAATGCAGATGATAATGAAGTCGCAGATAAAATGGAAGAATTGGAAGAGAATAATCTTATTATGCAACAATTAGAACAGCAATTAAATGATGTAAATGATGCAATCGATAAGATAAAAAATGATAAATATGGATTATGTGAAATCTCTGGTCAACCAATAGAGAAGGAGAGATTGGAAGCCAATCCATCTGCCAGAACCTGCATAAAGCATATGAAAAGCTAGGAAATAGGAGAAAAACAACATTATACAATGAGAACCCCTATTGAATGAATAGGGATTTTTATTGTGTAACTGTGGATTTTATTCTTTTTTTATTCTTTTTTTATTTCGGCTTCATTTCATATTGATAGATTAATGATATGGAAATATCAAGAACTTATAGTGCTCAACTTTCTGGACTAGATACACATATAGTGACTATTGAGATAGATCTGTCCAATGGTCTACACGCATTCACTATAGTAGGTCTGGGGGATAAGAGTATAGAGGAAGCCAAGGACCGCATATCCGCAGCGATAAAGAATACTGGCTATATTTCTCCAAAGCAGAAGAATCAGAAGGTAGTAATATCCCTAGCTCCTGCAGATCTACGAAAGGAAGGGCCTATATTTGATCTCGGTATGGCTCTCGGATATCTTCTAGCTAGTGGTGATCTGGATTTCAATACAGAAAATAAGCTTTTCCTAGGAGAGCTAGATCTGGAAGGGAAATTAAGAAAGATAAATGGTGTACTTCCGATAATAAGAGGAGTATGTGCCCAAGGCTTCAAAGAAGTATATGTTCCAAAGGATAATGCAATAGAAGCGAGCCTAGTCAGAGGAATAAGAGTCTATGCAGTAGAAAGTCTAGAACAAATCATTAATCATTTATCAGAGAAGGTCGGTAGGAGAATTTCTATCCATCCTGCAACAGCTATAACCTATAGTAATCAATATTTCGAAACTGATCTTTCATTAATCCGAGGTCAAGAAACAGCAAAAAGGGGATTAGAGATAGCAGCTGCTGGCGGACATAATATCGCTATGTATGGTCCGCCGGGAACAGGAAAGACAATGCTTGCCAAGGCATTCCGTACTATATTACCACCACTTAGCCATGATGATATATTAGAAGTTACAGGTATACATTCCATGGCCCGTACTCTGGATAAATCCTTTATAACTCATCCTCCATTTCGTTCTCCGCATCATACTTCATCATATGCATCTCTTGTCGGTGGAGGGACATTCCCCAGACCAGGAGAAATAACCCTAGCTCATAAAGGTGTACTTTTCCTAGATGAATTCCCAGAATTCGATAAAAGCGTTATAGATGCTCTACGACAGCCACTAGAAGATAGAGTGATCACTATATCTCGCGCGCGTGGTGTGCTCACATTTCCAGCACAATGTATACTCATAGCTTCTATGAATCCATGCCCATGCGGATATGGCAAGGATAAGGGATGCACATGTACTGATGCAGATATAAGACGTTATAGGAAATCAATATCTGGACCAATTATAGATCGTATAGATATATGGGTCTCTGTTTCGAAAGTTGAATACGATAAGCTCAATAGTTCTTCTAGTCTGAATGAAAATTCAGAGACAATAAGAAAAAGAGTAGAATTTGCTAGAAAAAATCAAATAAAAAGATTCCAAAGCAAAAATATAAATAATAAAAGTCTAAATAGTGAAATGAATGTATCTGATATAGAGAAATGTATAATATTCGAGGCTGGAGTGAAGGCCTTCCTCACATCCTCGGCAGAGAAGCTAGGTATGTCCGGTAGGGCATATCATAGAACGATGAAATTATCACAGACAATAGCTGATCTAGAAGGAAGTGATATAGTGAAAAAAGTACATATACTAGAAGCTCTACAATATAGAGAGAAAAGATTTTAGAATAAGTTAATTATTAATTAGAATGGATTCTTCGCGCCACGAATCTCGAAATGTACATGAGGGCCTGTAGTCTTACCTGTCATTCCTATCTTTGCAATAGTATCACCTTTCTCCACTCTCTGACCTACAGAAACAAGATTTACGGAATTATGAGAATATAATGTCTGTGTGCCATTCGCATGCGAGATAATAACATAATTACCATATCCACCATTCCATCCTCCTGTCATATTAGCTATAACAGTACCTGATGCAGAAGCATATATAGGTGTTCCTACAGGAGCAGCTAGATCTACACCATTATGTCCGTGTATTCCTTGGGATTTCTTACCACCAGATATAGGTCTCATATAATAACCGAGATATGATGGCCCACTAGCATTATTAATACTAGTATTCGTATTCGCTTTCGAAGCTACAGATGTCTGCAATGCTGTAGGTTCTGCATCTGGAACCATGACAATATCTCCTGCCTTTATAATAGAATCTAGAGATAAATCATTGTAGACTAGAACTTCATTCAAATCCGCCTTATATTTCAATACTATACCCCTTATTGTCTCTCCCTTCTTCACTGTATGACGTATACCAGATATAGGTAAGATAATGAGAGTTTGACCCTCTTTTATTGTTGATTTCCTATCTAAATTATTAGCCCAGAGTATAGTATTGATAGAAACATCGAAGAGTTCTGCTATTTCTGATAGGGTATCTCCAGAACGTACAGTATATAGACTGATCTCAGTACTTGTCTGATTATCAATATCAGAAATGGAGCCAGATGGACCTATCTCTGCCATAAGTGCGTTCTCTGATGCCATAGCTATACTCCTATTGACTGTTTTCTCCGCATTCGGATCAGCATTAACAACAGCTCTGAGAAGGGTCATATTCTGAGAATTAGGAATATACGGTTCTTCATTCACCTTCGCAGAAGCTTCACCTGTAGTCACAGATAGGAATGAAAAGAGGCCTGCCTCTGCAGTCCTCGGATATAATATAGAAATAGAAATTGTTACCAATATAGATAAAATAGAAAATACCGCCCTTGTATGGTAGTTCTTATATGATCGTCTTTGTATAGAGAAATTTTTACTATTATCTTTCATAATATAAATAGTCTTTCGTCAATATCTGTAAGTCCCTTTTGGGGGCACTTCTCTGAATGCAGAATCTTCTGTATATGGCTATACTGAGCCATATTTATACCTCTATTTTCGAAGGTACTCCTATAGGGTACGTGAGTGAATATTAAATGTCAACAGCAACTGTGGAGAGCATCATTTATAAAGAAATGTCAACTATGCTATAGTATTCTGTATGGAAATAATAGAAAAAAGTGAACTCAATATGAGACAGAGAGAAGCTGTAGAGACAGTGGAGGGACCATTGCTCATACTTGCTGGAGCAGGTGCGGGAAAAACGAAAACTATTACTCATAGAATACTCCATCTCATAAATCTAGGAGTGAATCCATCACAGATATTAGCTATAACATTTACCAATAAAGCTGCAGGGGAGATGCGGGATCGTATTTCCCATCTTCTATCTAGTGGAGATAGGGTGAAAGCTCCAATCTCTATGTCCGAGAGACCTTTCATGAGTACATTCCATGCATTGGGAGTACATATTATAAAGGAGAATGCCCATCTTATAGGACTTACACGACATTTCACTATATTCGATAGAGGAGATTCGAAGAAAGCGGTGAAGGAAGCGATGGAAATAGCTGGATTCAATCCGAAGGAATTCGACCCTGGAACAGTATTGAATGCTATATCTAGAGAGAAGGGTAATGCTATAACTTTAGAACAATATAGGAATAGAGCTAGAGACTTCTATGAAAAAATGATACTGAAAATATGGGAAATATATGAGAGGACTCTAGTGAAGGAGAAATCTCTAGACTTCGATGATTTATTATTGAAAAGTTATTTTATTCTGAATAAGAATCCAGAGATAAAAGAAAAATATAATTCAATATGGAAATATATTCATATAGATGAATATCAAGATACTAATAAAGTTCAATATGGTATAACGAAAATATTAGCAGAGAAAAGTAGGAATATCTGTGCAGTTGGAGATATAGATCAGATGATATATTCCTGGCGAGGTGCAGATATAGAGAATATTATGGATTTTGAGAAAGATTATCCAGAAGCGAAAGTAGTACTATTGGAAGAGAATTATAGATCTACACAGAATATTCTCTCTGCTGCAAATAATATTATAAAGAAGAATGTTATACGTAGAGAGAAAAATCTATTTACGAAGAATCAAGAAGGGGAGAAAATACAATTATTAATTTCATATACAGAGATAGAGGAGGCGAGAATAATAGCAGATAAAGCTAGAGAACTCATAGAAAATGGCTCTAATCCTAGGGAAATATCAGTATTATATAGAACCAATTTCCAAAGCAGAGTATTGGAAGAAGCATTCCTGAAAAAAAATATTCCATATCAGATTCTAGGTACTAGATTTTTCGAAAGAAAAGAGATCAAAGATGCACTCTCCTTCATACGTGCCTCGCGTAATAGAGAGAGCACAGCAGATATAGCAAGAATTATTAATATTCCACCGAGAGGAATAGGCAAAGTAACATTATTGAAAATATTCAATAATCAAAGAGATAGTCTGAATGCATCTCTACGTATGAAAGTCGATCAATTCTATAATCTATTAGATAGAATAGAAGAAGTCGCAGAGAAAGAGAATCCTGCTGAATTAATAAAATATATTATTAGAGAGACAGGAATGGAAAGTATGTATAGAAGTGGTAAAGATGAAGATCTAGAGAGACTAGAGAATCTTAGGGAGCTTGTTTCACTTGCAATACAATATGATGATATAGAAATATTACTTACGAATGCTGCACTTGCTACAGATCAAGATGAATTGGAAAAGGATAAAGATGCAGTGAAGCTTATGACTGTGCATGCTTCGAAGGGATTAGAATTCGACTATGTTTTCATCGCTGGTCTAGAGCAAGACCTATTTCCTCATAAGAGATTAAATAAAGAGGATATCAATAAGTCTGAAGAGGAAGAGGAGAGAAGACTATTCTATGTTGCATTGACTCGCGCTAGGAAGAAGATCTTCCTCAGTTATGCCCAAATACGAACAATATTCGGTACACAGAAGGTCAATACTCCATCAGAATTCATTTCCGATATTGGTGATGAACTGATAGAATCAGAAGAAAATGAAGAAATAAGAGGAGTAAAGGCGATTTTCATTGATTTTTAGTAAAAAAGAAAAAAATATAAAGAATATGGAAAATTATGGGAAATTAATAGCGAAGAAGTCCCTAGGACAGAACTTCATACATGCTCCTCAGGTAATAGGGGCTATGATACATTCTGGAAATGTATCAAATACTGATATTATCCTAGAAATAGGTCCTGGAAATGGTGTTCTGACTGTGGCATTGCTCAAAGCGGGGGCAAAAGTAATAGCAATAGAGAAAGACGATAGAGCAATACCATTATTACAAGATAAATTCAAAGATGAAATAGAAAAAGGTCAATTGAAAGTAATACATGATGATATTCTGGCTATAAATATAGCTGAAATGGGTATAGAAAGTGGAAAATACAAGATAATTGCCAATATTCCTTATTATATAAGTGGAGAATTGCTTAGGAAATTCCTAGAAACTGATATACAGCCTAGTATAATAGTCATAATGCTACAGAAAGAGCTAGCCAAAAGGATAGTAGATAAAAAAGGTAGTATTCTAGGAATATCTATAAAGGTATATGGTGATCCGAAATATATAGTATCTGTGCCTAGGAAATTCTTCCGACCTATTCCCAATGTCGATTCTGCAGTGCTTTCTATAGAAAATATAGGGAAAAAATTCTTTTCTCATAATAAAATACAAGAAAGTAGATTCTTCAAAATAGTAAAGATAGGTTTTGCCCATAAAAGGAAAGTTTTAATAAAAAATCTAGAAAAAATGATAGATAGTGATACTTTGAAGGATTTCTGGGGTAGAGAAAAGTGGTCTACTACACTACGCGCAGAGGAACTCGGAATAGATGATTGGAAAAAGATATTGTTTTCCACAGAAAAATAATAATTGACAAGGCTTTATAGCATTTCTCTGATATAATTATATCGGCTATTAATGAAGCAATCGAGCCTAAAAAACATAGCTTTTATAATTCTTGCCTTGATCATAGTTGGGGGGGTTTTCGTCTTGGCAGAATACAGAAATAATAGTAATGGTAATCTAGTCTATGATTCCAATATTTCAATAAAAGACGCTGTTAAAGCAATACCACAAGATATGCAATATAAGGATAGTGATGGTGATGGACTCAAGGATTGGGAAGAGGCCCTACTCGGTACAGATCCGAATAAGGCAGATGATAAAAGTCTAATAGAGAAAGCAAGAAATAATACCTCGACACATACAGAAATAGAGAGTACAGAAACATTAACAAGCACAGATGTACTTGCTAGAGACTTCTTCGCTAGATATATGGAATTGAAACAGGTAGGCCTCTCTACAGATAAGCAGAGTCAGGAAAATCTAGTAGGACAAGTGCTGAAAAGCGGATTGATATTGGATAATCCGAAGAAATATGAATTAAAGGATATAATAGTAATAACAGATACTAGCAAAGAAGCAATAAAGAAATATGGTAATGATATTGGTGCAGTTTTTAAAAAATATAATGCTAATAATAGAGATGAGGCTGTAATAGCAAAAGAAGCAATAGATAAAGAAGATTATAAAATACTAAAAGAAATAGATCCGATAATATTGAATTATAAAAATATAATAAATAATCTTCTGAAAATACAAGCGCCTAAATCTATTTCTGATACACATCTAGCTCTTATAAATAGTGTTAATTTATTCCTTTTTGTATCAGAATCCCTAAGAAAAGTAGATGTGGATCCTGTTAAAGGACTACAAGGAGTTAACCGGGAATTAGAGGCGGCGAAGGCATTAGATGATGCACTCAGATCTATCAAAGATAGACTGTATTCCATAGATATTACCTATAGCAATATTGAACCAGGAAGTATGTTCCTACCCCAATAAAATATGAATAATATTTTTATAAAAAAAATAATCCCTTTAATCCTCACTGTA
>CAZDRC010000018.1:0-9875 GCA_964507965.1 uncultured Candidatus Saccharibacteria bacterium | reverse complement strand
AGAAAAATTATTATTGAAATTATTGAATACATAGTTTTATATATTAATGCTAATACTCTTATTCTATAACATTTGAGAGAAATAATGTATAGTGGTCAAAGATATATTATTATCTTGATTATGGTATAATAGGGGGATATGAAAAAAACAATCATTATCGTAGTTATTATTATAATTGCATTTTTTGGTTATAGATATTTCAAGGGAAGCCCAGATACAGCAGTACCAGTAGACCAAGGATCTACAATAGATGACACTACATCACAAGCAAGTACAACACAGAATAGTGTTGATAATAGCCCTATATCAATAATAGGTAAATCCGTACAAGGCCGTGATATCACAGCATATAACTATGGTACAGGTGCGAAGAATCTACTTTTCGTCGGTGGAATACACGGAGGATATTCATGGAATACAGCATCAGTCGCTTATGAACTTATGAAGTATCTAGAAACTAATCCGAGCATAGTCCCAAGTAATATAAAGGTTACTGTTATACCAGTATTAAATCCAGATGGACTCAATAGTGCAGTAGGGACAACTTCAAGTAATTTCATGAAATCAGATGTATCAAAATCAGAGGCAAAGGTAATAGCAAGTCGCTTCAATGCCAATAATGTAGATCTCAATCGTAATTTCGACTGTGACTGGAAAGAATCAGGTAAATGGCAGAACAAGACAGTGAGTGGTGGAACAAATCCATTCTCAGAACCAGAGACCCAAGCTATCAAGAGCTATATAGAGAAGAATAAACCAGTAGCAGTAGTAATATGGTATAGCTCTGCAGGCGGTGTATATGCATCCAATTGTCATAGTGGTGTATTACCAGAAACAAAGACAATAGGTATGGCGTATGCAGATGCATCAGGATATAAATATGATGAAAGCTTCGACTTCTATGCTACAACAGGTGATATGGCGAATTGGCTAGCAAAAGTTAATACTCCTGGAATAAGCATATTACTTACCAATCATACAGATATAGAATGGAATAAGAATAAAGCGGGTGTAGAGGCTCTATTAGAATACTATTCAAAATAAATAAATTATTAAATAATAATGCCATCGAATCATAAAAGGCTATTTGCTATTATAATCGTTGTTATTATTATCTTATCAATTTCTATTGCAATCAGTAGAAAGGATGAAGAAGTTCCAAAACAAATAATAGATTCAGAAATATCTTGGCCGGTACAGAATACAATAGGCACATCTGTAGAGGGAAGGAAAATAGATAGCTATACTTATGGAAATGGGAAGAAGAAACTAGTCTTTATCGGTGGTATACATGGTGGATACGAATGGAATAGTGTTCTTCTCGCATATAGATTTATAGATTATCTAAATGACAATGATAATATAGTCCCAGAAAATATCACTATTACAGTCATACCGAATGTGAATCCAGACGGAGTATATGTAGTGACTGAGAAAGAGGGCCGATTCAGTATTGATGATGTATCAGATGATAGTAAAACATTAGCGAGCGGACGCTTCAATGCAGATAATATAGATCTCAATCGTAATTTCGACTGCAAATGGCAAACCGAGAGTACATGGCAAGATAAAATAGTAGATGCTGGAAAAGAAGCATTCTCTGAACCAGAGACCATGGCTATTAGAAATTTTATTTTCAAGGATAAGCCAACAGCAGTAATATTCTGGCATAGCAAGAGCAATGCAGTATATGCATCACAATGTGAAGACGGTATACTCCCTGAAACTCTAGCAATAATGAATGTATATTCGAAAGCTTCACAATATCCTGCAGTAAAAGAATTTACTGCATATGTAACCACGGGTGCCGCAGATGATTGGCTAGCTTCTATCGGTATACCAGCCATCACAGTAGAGCTTGCAACTCATGAGAATATAGAATGGAATAGCAATCTAGCAGGGATAAAGGCACTTCTGGAATATTATACTAAGAAATAGTGTTATAATATAATTACATAACACGACAATGCAAAATAGATGGCAATCATTCCATGCTGGGAAATTAATAGTAGCAATATTAGCTATGTTCTATTCTGCATACTATCTACAGAATACGAATGAATGGCATATTATCGATGCCTTCAATCTTATTATTCATGAAGCTGGACACACTTTCCTTTTCTTTACTAGTGAATTAATACATGCATCTGCTGGAACAATATTCCAGATAATGTGTCCTATTATTTTCATTATTTATTTCTATACTAAAAGAGATTATTTCTCTAGTTCTATCTTGGTATTCTGGCTAGGGCAAAATATTATAAATGTCTCAATATATGCTTCTGATGCTATGAGAATGCAATTACCCTTACTCGGTGGAAACACTACCGGGCATGATTGGAATTATATTTTGAATACACTTGGAATACTACAGTATGCAGATAAAGTCGGTTATTATCTCTATGGTATAGGTATATTGACTATGATTATCGCTTCATCTCTTTCAATTATAAATTCTCAAAGAGATAGAGCTAGTAATAGTCTTATTTAATCAAATATATTAACTAGATATGCATCTATATCTCTCTGATCCATATCATAGAAATTCTTATTCTGATTATGCAGATCCGTAGCCAGCTTCACCCCGACGAAGCGCCAATGCCATGGTTCGTAGACATAGAACTTATTCCCCTTCGGATAGGACAATACGAAACCATATCTATAAGCATTCGCAAGGAGCCAGTTATATGAAGTTGTTTCATCGAACCCTTCCAATTCCCCACCTAGTCCTGTAGTTATAAGATCCACAGTAGTACCTAGCTGATGTTCGCTATATCCCTGATCAGCAGAGAATTGATTAGCAGTACCAGTACCATAAACGACTTTATACTGACCCTTGAGTGACTGTTGCTCATTAAATGATCGATACCCAGAATGTACATATAATGTAATACTACTATTCTTCGCATCATCTATCATGCGTTTCAGATATGGCCAGACTGGATAATTAATCTTCACAGTTCGAAGATCGCTGTATTTATATTCAGATGGTATTTCTTCTAGTCTAGCTGGTGCATAATATTCATTCAAGAAAAAAACTTTAGAATATTTCTGCAATAATTCTTGATCTGTATTACTTAATTTCTGTAATGTATTCACTGTACCAGATATATTACCAACTTGTTGCTGTAATTTCTGCTCTATATTACCGACATTCTGTCTCTGTTCATTCAGATTATTAGAAAGAGTATTGTATGTATTGGCAATATTCTCTTGCAATTTCTGTGTATTATCAGAGATGTCTGATCTCAATATTGATATCTCTAGAGACAGAGTATCTATTTCACCCTCTATAATATTTATCCTATAATAATTATATAGGAAAGCTCCACTGACTAGTAGTGTAAATATTACATATAATAATTCACTTATTTGTATTTTTTTCATTTTTATATTTTATATATTCTAGAAACAAATCAGACTAGCTAGAGAGTCGCCATCACGTAGCTTCATCACACGCACACCCTGTGTAGAACGTCCTAGAGTCGGTATTTCCTTTATATCAATCCTGATTACCTGACTTTTCTTCGACATTGCTACTATCTCTTCATTATCATCTGTTACTACCTTTGCAGCCATGAGTGGTCCAGTCTTCGCTGTGACATTCATAGTAAGTATACCAGATCCGCCACGATTCTGCGTCTTGTATTCTCCAAGCTTAGTTTTCTTGCCATATCCATTAGAACCCATTACGAAAAGCGTAGGGTTCCTAGCCTCCTTCGGTACTATATCTGCACTTATTACTTCATCACCTTTACCGAGCTTTATCACCCTCACTCCTGTTGCATTCCTACCCATTTCCCTTACATCACCATCTTCGAATCTGATTGATTGGCCTTCTTTCGTTGCAATGAGAACATCATCACCCTTATTTATGAAAGATGCAGACATAAGCTCATCCTTATCATCCAGAGTAATAGCGATAAGTCCAGATCTACGAACATCTTTGAAATTCTCAGCAGAAGTCTTCTTCCCTGTTCCATTCTTCGTAATCATCATAAGCGATAATCCTTGGGCTTCTTTCTTATTCTTTGGCATTGGTAATATAGATGTCACCTTCTCGCCATCGGAAAGAGAAAGGAAATTCATTATTGATTTACCCTTCGTTGCACGTTTTCCTTCTGGGAATTCATACATCTTTATCTGATATGCTTTGCCTTTATCAGTGAAAAATAGGAGATCACTATGTGCAGTACTATATAGTAAATGAGAAATGAAATCCTCTTCTTTCGTATCTAGATCTACTACACCCACACCACCACGTTTCTGTCTTCTATATTCATCTGGATTAGTACGCTTTATATATCCACCCATAGTGAGTACAAGTACACTCTCTTCATCTGCTATGAGATCCTCAGGATTGAAGTCCTTCAGATTATGTTTGATGAGTCTAGTACGTCTATCATCACCATATTTCTCTTTTATCTCTGAGAGCTCCCTTTTTATAATATCTCTTACTTTCTTCTCACTACCTAATATTTCTTTTAATTCTCCTATGAGAATCTGTATTTCTTTCAATTCATCTAGAACCTTCTGTCTCTCTAGTCCTGCTAGTTTCTGCAGACGCATCTCGAGTATTGCTGTAGCTTGCTTATCAGAGAATTTGAATTTCTTAATAAGATTGGCATGTGCTTCTACAGCATCCTTCGAAGCTCTGATAAGAGTAATGATTTCATCTATATGATCTAGAGCTTTCTTCAGACCAATTAATATATGCTCTCTTTCTTCTGCTTTATTGAGATCAAACTTTGTTCTCCTTCTTATTACTTCTATACGATGTGTGATGAATTCTTCTAGAATAGACTTGATAGAGAGGGTCAAAGGAACACCATTCACTAGAGCTACGCAATTCACATGAAATGTATCTTCTAGCTGAGTATGTTGATAGATATAGTTCAATACCTTTTCTGGATACGCACCCTGCTTCAGATCTATAGCTATGCGTAATTCTTTATCACTCTCATCACGGAGGCCCTTTATACCATCTATCATCTTTTCTCTTACAAGATCTGCAATACGCATGATGAGATCACTCTTATTTACTCTATAAGGTATAGAAGAAATGATTATTTGGAATTGACCTTTCTTATCTTCTACTATCTCTGCCTCACCACGTACTACTATACCTCCTCTACCTGTAGAATATGCATGATGTATATCTTTCTCACCATACATTATTCCTCCGGTAGGGAAATCTGGACCCTTGATATATGTGAAGAGATCATCCATAGTCGCATCTTTATTCTCTAATAGATGTACGGTAGCATCTACTACCTCACGGAGATTATGTGGAGCGATATTCGTCGCCATACCTACAGCGATACCTAGGGTACCATTCAGAAGTAGATTGGGAACTGCTGTCGGAAGCACTATTGGTTCTTTCCTCGTACCATCATAGTTCGGACGGAAGTCTACAGTATCCTTCTCTATATCACGTAGTAATTCAGTAGAGAGTCTAGACATCTTGGCTTCTGTATATCTCATAGCTGCAGCACCATCTCCATCTATATTACCAAAGTTTCCCTGACCAGCGATCAGCGGATAGCGCATTTTGAAATCTTGTGCCATCACTACCATAGAATCATATACAGCAACATCACCGTGAGGATGATAATTACCTAGTACATCTCCCACAACCACAGCACTCTTGCGGAATTTCGAAGAGAAAACCAGATTCTTCTCATGCATTGCATATAATATTCTCCTATGCACTGGCTTCAGACCATCACGAACATCTGGAAGAGCACGAGCAGTGATAACGGACATAGCATAATCAAGATAAGATTCCCGCATCTCTGTGGTAATATTTCTCTCAATAATTCCCTTTTCTATTTCTGATTTTTTATATTCTTCTTTCATAATACTTCATTACTGTTTATCTCTTTGGTAATACTTCTATATTGTCATCTGCCTGATAAAGCACTTTATTGCCTCCAGTGAAGAGGTCTCTCATATATCCGAATACATCCCCTACACTTGCAGTAAGAGAAGATAATGGTGTTCTAGTATTCTTTGCCATATTATTACTATTCGTACCAGATATAATATTGAAAGAAGCGAGCCATAGTACAAAAATAAGAACAGTAACCCCAAGAGAGGTGAAGAAAGCAACATTCTTCTTCACATGATCTGGCTTACCTCTTAATTTCTCTATAAATTCCATCATATATTTTATAAATTATAAATAATATTTTTTAATTATTCTTTAGAAGAATCTAGTATGGCTATAGAACCTTCCTTTCCTTCTAGATCTTTCTTCTTCAATGTGAGCTTTGATTCTGAGATAGGATTCTCCCCTGCTTCCTTAAGAAATACTTTCAGAGCATCTTTCATTCCCATATCTCCATAATGCATCGGTATTATAATCTTCGCCTCTAGGGAAATAGCGAGCTTATATGCCTTCACTGGATCTAGCACTTCTTCTCCACCTATTGGTACGAAGAGTATATCTATACCATCGAGTGCTTCTTCTGATTCTGCATCCAGCTCAGGACTATTCATCGCTCCGAGAAAACAAATATTCATATTCTCCAGAGAGATACTATAGATAGTATTCATTCCCAGTCCAGACTTGGAAGGAAGGCCTTTTATAAAAACTCCCTTCACCTCATACTCACCAGGGCCATTTATTATGAATGGTTTCTTCTCTCCATGAGTGACCTGATCTATGCCATTGAAATCTTTGTGATTAGTACTTATAAAGACTATATCTGCTCCGAAACGGCTGGATTTCAAAGAAGAATCTTTAGAAATAGGGTTAAAAGCGAGTGTAATATCGCCGAATTGAACCTTGAAAAACTCTCCTCCATAATAAGTAATTATCATAATAAATTTCCTTTAATTATAACAAAAATAGACAAAAAAGCAATTTTCTATTATAGTGGCAGGAGTATGACAATCCGCAACTTTATTATTATTAGCTAAAAAGCGGACCATATATCAATATAATGTTAAAAGAAAGCTCAGTCTTGATGGAAAGACTGTTAAATGAGACGAAGAATCCTTCATCTGTAGGAGATCTAGTAGAAGGACCAGTTATAAATATAGAGAAGAATGCAGTGTATATTGACCTAGCACCGATGGGTACAGGTATCATATACGGCAAGGAATTCATCACTGCTCGCGATATTATAAAGAAAATTAATATCGGAGACGCTATAGCTGCCAAGGTTGTAGATGTTAATAATAAAGAAGGTTATATAGAACTTTCCCTAAAGGAAGCTAGACAAGCTCTCATATGGAGTGATGCAGAAGAAGCAATAAAGAATAAGAATGTACTCGAACTTCCTATAATAGAAGCCAATAAAGGTGGTCTTATAATACAATGGCAAGGTATTACAGGATTCCTCCCAGCATCACAGCTGAAGACCGAGCATTATCCTAGAGTCACAGATGGTGATAAGGATAAAATATTAGAAGAATTGAAGAAATTAGTAGGACAGCATATATCTGTCTCTATTATCTCTGCATTACCGAAAGAAGGTAAGCTTATTTTCTCTGAGAAAAGTCCAGATACGAAAGATAAAGAAAGGAGTATAGCAAAGTATAAAGTTGATGATGATGTAGAAGGTACAGTTACGGGTATTGTAGACTTCGGTATATTCGTGAAAATTGAGGAAGGTCTAGAGGGTCTAGTACATATATCAGAGATTGATTGGTCACTAGTAGAAGATCCTAGAGCATTATTCAAGGTTGGTCAGAAAGTCAATGTGAAAATAATAGAAATAAAAGAAGGAAAAGTTTCCCTATCGATAAAGGCATTAAAAGAAAATCCATGGGTAGAGGCAAGCAAGAAATACAAGAAAGATATGTTGGTAAAAGGTGTAGTAATTAAATTTAATAAACATGGAGCTCTAGCATCTATCGAGGAAGGTATTGCTGGACTAGTACATATATCAGAATTTGGTGGAGAAGAGAAGCTACGTAAGACTCTAGAATTAGGAAAGAGTTATGATTTCAAAATCACATTATTCGATGTGAAAGAA
Organism: uncultured Candidatus Saccharibacteria bacterium; assembly: GCA_964507965.1. Classification (GTDB taxonomy): domain Bacteria; phylum Patescibacteriota; class Minisyncoccia; order Phycocordibacterales; family PALSA-1337; genus CAIOGI01. The sequence continues at coordinate 1,890 of CAZDRC010000018.1, read as the reverse complement.
CAGAAAATGGCATTGTCATTCACAGGGGAGAAGAAATAGAACTACCCCGCATTGTAGATACTCATCGCTTTCTCCCTACCTTCTTTTACTATTACTTCTATAGCCTCACCTACTGTCTTTGCTACTTTCTTTATTATCTTCATTTCATCATCCTTGAATTTCCCGAGAATAAATTTCTCAATCTTATCCTCTCCATAAGGAACTTTCGCATTACCCTTCGCATTCTCTGGAGCAGTACCGATACGTATACGGATGAATGCTTCTGTCTTCAGAGACTTTATAATAGATTCTATGCCATTATGTCCTCCTGAACTTCTATTGAATGAAATACGGATTTTCCCAATAGGGAAATTGAAATCATCGTAGATCACAATGAGTTTCTCCGCCGCTTTCACACTCTTCACAAATTTAACAATGGCCTTACCAGAATTATTCATAAAGGTATCTGGAGTTATAATCTGTACCTTTTCTTTCCCTATTTTCAATTCTCCAATATAGGAAAGTATTATTCGTCCGGTATTGTGACGTGTCCCTTCATACTCTTCTCCTGGATTTCCTAGTCCTGCTATTATATATGACATAACAATAGTGTGGCACAGATATAAATCTTGTGTCAAATGACTTATCATAATACAATAAGCGTGATGAACTCTGAAATTCCAATCAAAAAAGAAAATACTCTGAAAGAATTAGTGAAATTCGCCATCATTGCTATCATAATAGTAGTCCCTATAAGAATGTTCATAGCAGAACCATTCATAGTAAGAGGTGCTTCTATGGATCCTACATTCGATTCTGGACACTATCTCATCGTGGACCGGCTAACATACCGTTTCCGTGAACCGGAGAGACTAGAAATAATAGTATTCAGATATCCGACAAATCCCGGTACATATATAATAAAGCGCATTATCGGTCTTCCAGGAGAGACCGTACATGTGAATGATGGCAAAGTCACAATTATTAATAAAGAAAATCCAAATGGCATAAATATTGATGATGATTATGTCATAGTAGAACATAGAACTCATGAGAGTTTCGAAATAAAATTAAGTAGTACAGAATATTTCGTTATGGGTGATAATAGATCCAATAGTACAGATTCCAGAGTATGGGGACCTCTTGAGGAGAAGTATATTATAGGTAGACCGCTTCTTAGACTATTACCAATTTCTAAAATAGGTATTTTACCAGGGCAATAAATACAGATTGATGGCAAAGAAAATAATAAAAAAAGATAAAGTTGAATCGAAATTCATAAATTACGAAAACCTAGATAAAATAGGAGAGACAGCTGTGTATTATGGTTTCCAACCTTGGAAAAGTCCAGAAATTACAAAGAATGATATTGCACAAGCAAAGGGTCTCCTAGATATTGACTATGTATCAGACGAAGAAGATACATTGAAATTACCATTACATGTGGAGGAGAAAATAGCGATACTACGTATGTATCATGAAAATAATCTCTATACCCTATCACAACCTATCTTTCTATATTTCAAAGAACCATTCCCAGGATCATTAAAAAGGAATGGTGACTATAATAGATACTGCGATATGGAAATAATAGGAGGATCGAGAGGTATAGCAGAATCTACTCTTATACAAACAGCGAGAATGATACTGAAAGAAGAAGGTTATGAGAATATATGTGTAGAGATAAATAGTATTGGTGATAGAGACTCTATGGCAAGATTCGCCAGAGATCTGAATAATTATTATAGGAGACATATAAATGATATGCATAGTGAATGTCGACAATTACTGAAGAAGGATCCTCTAGAATTATTGAATTGTAAGAATGATAAATGTAAAAAGATAAATAGTAATGCTCCACATATTATGAATTTCCTAGGAGAAGCTAGTAGAGAACATTTCCAAGAAGTA
>CAZDRC010000017.1:0-10055 GCA_964507965.1 uncultured Candidatus Saccharibacteria bacterium | reverse complement strand
CTACGACCCACTCCTTAAAAGGGAGATGCTCTACCGACTGAGCTATGGGCGCATGGATAGGAAAAACTATAGCACAATTACGCTAAATCTCAACTATCTATAAAATATATCCCTATAATGGCAAATCAATAGCTAGCCATCCACCTCCAGTGAATATGAGTGATAATGCCATAGCAAGAAGTAGAATATAATAATTAACACCATCTGTGAGGAAGGCTCTTTCTTTAATCTTGAATCCAATCTTTATAATAAGTATGAGAATATTGATAAGTGCAGCAAGCTGTACGAAAAGACCGATAATAAGAAAGATAGCAACGATTATTTCTAGAATACCATATATGAAACTATTACTACCAGAACTCTGGCCTCTATTCCTAACTTTCAAATATCCGAAATATCCGAGAGTAATACCGAGAACAATACGTATAATAAGCGGTGCAAGCTCTTCATAAGTGAGTAAAGATGGGAAAAGTGAAAGCATATTGATATTTGTTTAATTTCCTATAAAGTATAGATATGATAACACAGAATTACCTTTTACTCCATAATATAAGGAGTATATACAATGTAGGTGCCATATTCCGTACAGCAGATGCAATAGGTATAGCCAGAATATATATATCTGGTACAACACCAGCACCTATAGACCGCTTCGGTAGAATGAGGAAGGATATTGCCAAAGTTTCTCTAGGTGCTGAGAAGAGTGTGTCTTGGGAAAGTATAGAAGATATTCCTAATTTAATAAGAAAATTAAAGAAAGAGAAAATCAAAATAATAGGACTAGAACAAGATAGTAGATCAATAGATTATAAAAAAGCAAAAATAAATAAAAAGAATTTAGTGATACTCGGCGAAGAAGTGAATGGAATAGAGAAGGGGATATTAGATCTTTGTGATGAAATAATAGAGATACCAATGAAGGGTAAGAAAGAATCACTCAATGTCTCTGTAGCAACAGGAATAGTTCTATATTCTTTATTTGATTAATTCCTGATGAATATTACAGAAATGTGTACTTCTACTACCGACTATTATTCTGATTATTTTACCCTTACACTCTTTCTTTGAGCATTTCGTTCCAGTCATCCTATATGCTCTATGTTCTTCTTGAAATTTACCCCTTTCACCATGGATATTCCTATAATCAGACATAGAATCCCCACCGAAATCTATACCTTTAGATAGAGTAGAACGTATAGTGCTATATAATTTCTTCAATTTATTATTCGGAATTTTTGAAACAATCTGCTCTGGATGTATACCTGCTCTCCAGAGACTCTCATCTGCATAGATATTACCGATACCAGCGATAATACTCTGATCCATTAAAACTAATTTTATTTTTCCATTTGATTTTTTCTTTATTTGCTTTTTGAAAATAGGAAAAGTGAAATTATTATCTAATGGTTCTGGCCCTATATCTTTCAAATGTTCACTTTCATGCATAGTTTCTGTATCGAGCAGAGTCACTTTTGCAAATTTCCTAGTATCGCATAGTTCCATAGTCTCGCCATTAGAAAGATAGAAAATAAGACGGATAAAGCGATTGAAGGGGTCTTCTCTATTATATTTTCCATACATAATATGCCCAGTCATCTTCATGTGTATTAGTATTGTGTGATTATTATCTAGATGTATCAGGATATTCTTGGCACGACGAGTAATATGGGTGATTTTCGTATTTTTAATTTTCTTTTTAAAATATTTGAAATAATCTGGATCCTTTATCGTATCTCCACCATGAAAATATGGACTATTATACTCTGTCCAGACATTGATTATGGAAAGATTCTTAATATAGCGATTTAATCCACTTACTGTGGTTTGTACTTCTGGCAATTCTGGCATACAATTCTTATATCACAATTCTTTCCTAATGAAAAATATAACCATAGCTTTTATTATTACTGTCCTCTTTTTCACTATCTGGTCTTATAATAGATCACCACAGGTACTACAGATGCTCGATACAGCATTCAATTATACTAATGGTCTAATAGATAGTCTCGCAGCAGCTATCATACATCGACCTATAACTGTTACAGAATTGAAGGATAAGTATATTTCAAAAGATAAGAAAGTGAGAGTACTTATAGTCCCAGGGCATGAGCCTAATTATGGAGGTTCGGAATATCGTGATCTTAAGGAAAGAGATATGAATGTAGAGCTTGCAACATATCTAGGTGAATTCCTGAAAAATAATAGTAAATATGATGTAATGCTTGCAAGAGATAAAGATAATTGGAGTCCAACTCTATTGAATTATTTCAATAATTATTGGGATAATATCACTACCTTTATGAAAGACAGTGTGAATGAAAGGAAGAATCTCATAGCTATCGGCGAGGCAAAAAAGACGGTCGCTACTGTATATCACAATACTGCTCGTACGGATGTAGCAACAAGACTCTATGGAATAAATAAATGGAGCAATGATAATCGTGTGGATATTGTCATACATATACACTTCAATGATTATCCTAGAAAGAATACAAGTGCGGAAGGGAAATACTCTGGCTTCACTATCTATATTCCAGAATCACAATATGATAATAGTGTTACTACGAAATTAATAGCAGAAACAGTTTTCAAACGTCTTGCGAAGTACAATGCCTATAGCAATCTACCTACTGAGCAGGGAGGCTTCGTAGAAGAGCCAGATCTTATCGCTATTGGTTCACATAATACTCTAGACTCTGCTAGTATGCTCATAGAATATGGATATATATATGAATGGCAATTCGCAAATGCTGATATAAGAAGTGCGACTATGAAGGATCTCGCATTCGAGACATATCTCGGGCTTCAAGACTTCTTCGGTGTCGGAAAGGATATTGCCTATGCTTATGATACTCTGATGTTACCGTATTCATGGAAAGAAGGATTCGATTCTAATACGAAGAATTCGCAAGATGTATTGGCATTGCAGACTGCACTCATCTTAGATGGTGTCTATCCACCACAAGGTAAAGATAAGAATAGTTGTCCTAGGACTGGCAATATCGGTCCATGTACGAAAGCTGCAATAGTAGAATTTCAGAATAAATATAATATAAAAGGGGAAAACGGCGTAATAGGGAAACAGACGAATAAATTATTGAATGATAGATATTCTGTGAAAACTATTTATTAGAATTATTTAGGAATTTCTCTATCTCTTCTTTTGCTATCTCGGCATCATTCCATGGAGTTTTCGTACCATTCGGACCCATTATATATGGATCTGTACCTTTACCTGTTATGAGTATTGTATCTCCAGTCTTCGCATATTTCAGAGCTTCTGCTATTGCTTGTCTTCTATCCATTATTATCTTTGGAGTTTTATTGATTATTCCTTCTTTCACATTATTTACTATTTGCTCTGGATTCTCATCATATGGATCTTCATTTGTTAATATTATTTCTTCACAATACGCATCTGCTATTCTTCCCATTTCTTTTCTTTTCCAATTATCTCTTCCTCCACCTGTGCCACCTAATACACATATCTTCTTAGAATTCTCGAATACCTGATACACTTTCTCTAGTGAATCTGTAGTATGGGCATAGTCTACGATCACAGTGAAGTCCTGTCCTGCATATATTCTCTCTACTCTTCCTCTCACGCCTTTGAATTTCTCTATTGCTCTCACTATTATCTCATCTGATATTCCTAGATTCTCTACACATCTTATTCCTGCGAGTAGATTATATAGATTGAATAATCCCGAAAGAGGGGAATATACTGTTCTTCCAGAATATGTGAAATCTATTCCATCACTCTTTATATTATATGGTTCTGCATCCTTCACACTGTATGTTGCTTTCCTATCTGATTTGCATTCTAGGAATTTCATTGATTCTTTATCATCTTTATTTGCTATTATGAGCTTGTCCTTTTTCTTGGACTTTATCATTTCACATGCTATCTTAACTTTTGCTTCTACATAATTCTCATATGAACCATGTGACTCTATATGTTCTGGAGAAAGATTGGTAAATATGAATGCATCTAGATGTATGAATTTATGACGGTATTGCATAGTGCCCTGAGATGTCATCTCTATTATTATAAAATCACATTTCGCATTTACTGCTTTTCTTATTAATCTCTGTATGAAGAATCTACCAGGTAGGGACATTTTGAATTTATTATCTGTGCTTTCATTACCGACTTTGTATCTTATTGTATCTGAGAGTGCAGTTTTATATCCTGCTTCTTCTAGCAATGCATTCACTATCTCTACTGTTGTACTCTTACCTTTTGTCCCGGTTACCCCTATTACCCTAATCTTCCTAGAAGGGAAGCGATAGATAATAACAGATAATAATGAAAGGAGATAATGGTATGTAGGCTGGAAGAATGCGAAGATTCCTTTTGGTATGTATTGTTTTATTTTGTTTAAGATATTGTCTAGCATATTTTTGTTTTATTTCCCCAACGCCTTCAAGGCCTCCCTTACCTTATCATTTGTCTTTGTAATCGTCTTCGGTAGGGCCTTCAGAGCTTCACGGCTCTCTGTCGGACTATATCCTAGAGACTTCAATGCCTCTAGAGCATCTGCATCATTCTTCATTCCATCTATGACTTCTACAGTATGGGATGTCTTTTCCATTTTATCTTTTAATTCCATTACTATCTTCTCTGCAACTTTCTTGCTTATTCCGCTTACTTTTATCAAGTGTGATGTATCACCAGTCTGTATTGCAGATTCTAGAGATTGTACAGAAGCCTGATTCAATATACCCATTGCAGTCTTCGGTCCTATTCCTGATATTGTAATTAGTAATTCGAAGAAATCTAGATCAGCAAGGGTAGGGAAGCCATATAGATCCATTGCATTCTCACGCACTGCTAGATATGTCCAGAGAGTGATTTTCTCCTTTTCTTTTCCCAGCTTTGACAGAATATCCACTGTTATCGCCACTTTATAACCAATACCTCCTACATCTATGATTATGTATTTCTCATCTGTATGTACAATATTGCCAGTCAGTCTAGATATCATACCCATATCATATACGAAACCTTGTATTTTTTAAAGGTATATGGTAATTTAGCTCATATGCCTATAACATCATCAGCAAAGAAAGCCCTAAGAGCAGGAGAGAAAAAGAGAGTCAATAACCTTCGTACGAAGGCAGCTATTGATGCACCTATGAAAGCTTTCAAGAAATTTATAAAAGCAAAGAAAATAAAAGAAGCAGAAGCTTTAGTTCCTGCAATATATAAAGCATTAGACAAAGCAGCAAAGAGGAAATATATAAAGGCGAATACAGCTTCTAGATATAAGTCTCGTATTATGGCTTCTATAAAGAGGTCTCTTTAATAAATCTCTTATTAATATAATAAGTTAGATATCCGACACCCATTACGATAAATCCTGAGATTATGAGAGCAATAGGCCATCCTATTGAGTCTAGGAAGTACTTACTTGTTAATTTTAATATATGACTTATTAGGAATATTCCAGCTATGATAATCATAGAACTATTCTTAAGAAAGATACTTGCATAGAATGCCGCGAAGATAATAGCGATGAATATAATATCGAAGAATCCTCCAACAGATATTCCTGCACCGAGAATAGCTATTGTGCCTAGAGAATATAGTATATTCTTTATTGCTACTTTCTCTTTTTTATCTGCTTTGTCTGGGATATCATTATTAGAATAGTATCCATAAGCTATTAATATATATGCTAGACCGATAAGCATAGTTGCCCATTTTATTATATCTGTGCCATATAGATATCCTATATCGAATATTTTCGCTATGAATGCATAATATGCCCATGTAGAGAAAGCAATGGTAAAAATAGAAAGTATATTTCTTTTACTTATATATAATGCGAAACCATATACTATCGCCAGTCCTATTGATAGAATTATATTTATATTGATATCAATATTAATATTATATTCATTGAGAAGCACGAATATTCCCATAAGGGATAGTATTGCAGATATAGTGAACATTGATTGGGAAAGCACTCTATGTTCTGATCCTTTTATCAATAGAGCTGTAATATATGTTACCAATCCTATTCCCAATGTTACCAATATTCTTCCTGCGAATCCTATCTCATCCCAATTCTGTGCAATAAGTATTATTACCCCGATGATTGCTATAGCTACTCCGATAACATAGAAAATATTGGTGAGATTACGGGAATTATTATTTGGTACTTTGCTTTCTTCTGTAGAATTGATTTCACCCCCTCCATTATTGGTAATACCTATCAGATCTGAATTGGATATTTTCCCAGATAGTATCTGTTCCTTTATGAATGAAATTATTTGTTGTTTTTCCATATTTTTTTAATTATTATTTTATCCAGCCGATAAGCTCGAAGGAACCATTATAATAATATTGTTGATTAGGATTCAATCCTCCTAATCTTTTCCTTGCATTACCTTTAGAAATATAATAGCCATTTCTATTGCTATTTGAACCGAATATTTCGAATATTCCATTATTATCATAACCATAGCTTACGGTGTATCCATCTGGTGATGATGGTCCTGGATCTAGGGAATATTTCTCTATATCTACTGATTCTATCTTATGTGAAGTATTATTCTCTATATCATATAGATAGTATGTTTTTTTAATTTCCTTATCATTTTCATCTTTTATATAATAATAATTATTATCATTTATAGAATAAATAAAATCGTATTTTGGATTTATGGATAAAGAGGGGAGATAGATTACAAGTGAGATTATTATGATAAAGATAATCGGCAATGCTATCCCTATAATTAATGTTATATTTTCCTTTTTCATATGCTTATTCTAGCATGGTTTATGGTACAGATCACTGGTGCCCTCGGTAGGAATCGAACCTACATTACAACTTCCGCAAAGTTGTGTCCTATCCATTGAACGACGAAGGCAATATTATCTATTCTTTAAGTTATTAGAAACCGAGCCTTTCGAATATCTGTTGGCTCAATGGCTCATGATGCTCTGTCTCTGCAATATAGTCAAGTAGTACCGTCCTTATCTCTTCTGAATCAATATCTACAAGATGAACAATAAGATAAGGCATGAAAGTCTTCAAAGATTTTATAATCAATCTTTTTGGCTCTCTTTCTGAATCTATCCAGAATGATTCTAGACTGAGAAAGGAATATAGTCTGCTATCTATAGTGATACCACGGTCATTGATCTCACAGTGCACAGTATTCGGCTTCCTAGATGAATGTACGAGTAAAGCGAATATTCCAACGATGATGAAGACTCCGAAAATTATATTTCCAAATATGAAACATAGTGCTACTGCAGTGATAGAGACAATACCTACTGCCCAATACCAATCATTACTCTTCTCTATATGTATATGTTCTGGAGAATCCCATGAGATAAGTGGTTGCATAGTCTTTATTATAACATCTGATATAATAAATGTGTAAATGAATAATCTCTGGTATGACATGTTAATAAAGCCGGCACTCAATCCACCATCATGGGTCTTCGGTCCTGCATGGACTATCCTGTATATTCTCATGCTTGTCTCCTTCATTATTATCTGGAGACAGGGTTTATGGAGAAGGGAAGTGAAGGAAGCTGTTTATATATTCATTATACAGCTTATCCTGAATCTTATTTGGTCTCCATTATTCTTCAGTCTTCAGAATCCATTTCTTGCTTTCATAGATATTATAATTCTATGGGTAGCTATTATCTTTACTATATTTAATTTCTTTAAAATATCAAAAACCGCAGGGTGGTTGCTCGTTCCATATATATTATGGGTAAGTTTCGCTATGTATCTCAATTGGGGGATTTTAGTTTTGAATCAATAATACTTTTTGAGTTTGGTGTATATAAAAAGAAACCCGCGACCATTGCTGACCACGGGGGGAATCAGTTGAGTCTTTATAACAAAAATATGGCTAAAAATACCGGGAATGTTAAAAATTAGACAAAAAACATAATTCCCGGTAAAAGAAAGCCGTTTATTACATAGAAAATACTAGTAATAAATAAATTATTTATATATTATAAGTGCATGCTTGTTTATATTGATGAAACTGGGGATCATAATTTAGTAAATATTGACTCACAGTATCCCATATTTGGACTAGGAGCGCTTTTGATTAGTGAGGAAAATTATCTAATATTAAATAAAGAAGTTGAAAAATTGAAAATAGAGTTTTTTAAAGATATACATAATGATTTTATTCTACATTCATCAGAGCTGAAAAGACCTTTAGATAAAAGATCTGACCCAAGGAATAGTGTAATGTTAAATCCAATAACTAGAAAACAATTTTATACTGAATTTGATAAAAGGGTTATTGATGATATTGATTTTAAAATCATCACATGTTTTATTATGAAAAAGAGAATGGTTGATACCTACAAATATCCGATTGATCCCTACCACTTTTCTTTTGAGAATCTTCTGAATCGTATTATAAGATATGGGGGAAGTGTTAACTCTATTTATGCAGAAAAAAGAGGTGAAGAATTAAACACATTGCTGATGGCAGAATATGAAAGATTTAAAACAATAGGTGTCCACTCATATACTGCCGACGCTATATCAACTAAAACCAATTTAAAATTAATTAATAAAAAAGAAAATGTTGCAGGTTTACAAGTTATTGATTTGATAATGTCTTGTCTTGCTAGATATGGGCTCCATAAAGAGAATAAAATGAAGGATAATGATTTGACCCCCAGTAGGGTAATAGCAAAATATGCCTGTAAGACAACTATATTTCCTCGTAAGCAGTAGTGTTTTATTAAAATGCAAAAGGACCCCCCGCTAAGCAGTGAGTCCTTCCTGCAACTAGCAGTATAACACACCTACTGAAGATTTACCATAAAAGGTTCTCTTTTATGGGGTACAGATCATTGGTGAGAATGGTTAGATACATTCAGAACTTTATATTGGAAAACCCTAAAATTAGAGTCTCTCAATTTTTTATCCATAATCACAAACTAATTCCTTTGGATCAATATCTGGTCCGAGATATTGTGGGCCTTTATAATAACCTCGAGCATCTTTCCCGTAGTCTTTAATAAGTGTCTCAAATGTTTTTGGATTTGCATCCGGAACTATCTGTGCATCATAAAATACATGTATCGCATCTACACTATAATGAGATTTTCCACAGCCTTCATAAGGGTAAAGCCAAAGTATTTTAAAAGTATTTGGATCAGCATTTGGAATGATTTCTGAACCAAAATATATATTCCTGTTATCCGTACCGTAACTATGAGCACCTGCACCATTTTCAATTGGATGGAAAAAATATGAAAATACATTTTCTAAAGGAATTCCATCATAAAAGATATTTTTTCCATCACGCGCGTATTTATATGTTAGATAACCTTTAAGTGGTGTTAGATATCCTGTAAGGACAATTATAGATTTTGGATTAGCTTCAATTTTTTTACCGTCATAATAGACATTAATGTCGTCAGTAGTATATTTTGATGCTGGCTCGTTGTCATAATAAGAATAACCACCAATAACTCTGATCGAAGAAGAATAATCCTTTTTAGAATAAAGGAGCATTGTAATTACTAGAATAATAATTATTATGATAACAATATTTTTATTTCTCATAAGTTATGATTATTTGGCGGGCATCGTGGGTTCAGTACCAGGGCGGTGAGACACCATAAGGGTATTCTAACATATTCAGATTGAGATTAGAGCGCATCCCATGTTTTCCAAATCCACACATCAATCAACTTTCCATCCTTACCAAATCCCCAGTAGATGGTAACATTAGCTTCAAATGGAATCCCCTGATAATCCCCGAGCGAAGCTCTTATATACATATCGCCTGTTATTTTTGCGGGTCTAAATCTTTGATCATAAAAACCGTGAGTTTGTGACGAATCACTAATTTTCCACTTATGATTATTAATCACCAGCCTTACTTCATCAAAACTAGAATTAATCGGGGTTTTATTTAATACGTATCTTTCAATAGACTCCTCAGACCATCTTAAGGGATTTGAAAGTACTACAGCAATAATAAGTATAATTATGCTGATAAAAAATGTTATAAATTTTTTATATTTAACCATTGGATAAATTTTTTTGCGG
>CAZDRC010000016.1:0-10587 GCA_964507965.1 uncultured Candidatus Saccharibacteria bacterium | reverse complement strand
ACCCCCTTTCCCTTAATCAATCTTATCAGAACCATAATTATTGCTATAACAATAAGAATATGGATAAAACTTCTTATATTGTTTCATCTTATAATAATTTCAATTGAAAGAAAATTGACATTCATATTGTATTAGAGATAGAGAGGCTGATAGGATATCAAATCAATCTTTCTTTATTAATCTTTAATCAAAAACAAAATGAAAAAAACAACATTGGGTTTAGGGGTATTAGCACTTGTTCTAGGGATAACAGCTATTTCTACTAGTTCAGTTCAAGCATATAGGGGTAATCCGAAAGTTCAGGGTCCAAATTATTCAACAGAACGTCATACAGCAATGCTCAAAGCATTTGAAAATAAAGACTATACTACATGGAAAAATCTTATGCAGAATCGGGGAATGGTGTCTAAAGTCATTACCGAGGCGAATTTTGTAAAGTTTGTAGAAGCTCATAATCTTGCTTTACAAGGTAAAACAGTAGAAGCACAGAAAATTCGTAATGAACTAGGACTAGGTTTGAAAGATGGTTCAGGTAGAAATACTGGAGGTATGATGGGTGGTATGGGAATGGGTAGGAATTCCAATCGTTAATAGTATAAGTTGATGATCAGACTCCGGCATTTGTCGGAGTTTGATGTATATATAGATGATATAGTATAAAATACAAGTATGAGCGAAACTCTAGAATTAATTGATGAAGAGATAGTAGAGAAAGTTCGCTCAGGCGATCATGACTTTTATTCTGTAATAATTGAAAGATATAAAGATAAACTATTGCGATATGCGACAAATCTAGTACATGATAATGATAAGGCAAGTCATATTGTACAAGATTCATTAATAAAAGCATATATAAACCTTTATGGTTTTAATATCAAAAAGAAATTTTCGAATTGGATATATCGTATTGTTCACAACGAAGCGATGAATATGGTGAAGAAATATAAAAATGAAGTACCTATATTAGATGATTTTGATTTTGAAAGTGATGAATATATACTCAAAGAGTTTGAGGAAAGAGAAACGAAAATATATGTAGAGAAATGTCTAAAATCAATACCAATAATATATTCTGAACCACTGAGCTTATACTATCTAGATGATAAGTCATACGAAGAGATAAGTGATATTCTGAGAATTCCTATGGGTACTGTCGCCATACGCATGAGTCGAGCAAAGAAATTAATGAAATATATATGTCAAAAGAATTAAAAAACATAACCGACAATATCATGGATCAAATCCATGAAAAGAAAATAAAGATGCGACCAAAAGCGTATTTTATTCTTGGGTCCATACTTACTTTTGTAGGGCTTGTTTCTTCGGTGGTTATTTCTATATTTCTGTTTGGGTTTATACGATTTTCTCTGCGAACACATGGTCCGATGGCTAGTTATAGACTAGATCAAATACTCTCTAATTTCCCTTGGTGGGCGCCAGTTCTTGCTATAGTTGGACTAGTTATGGGTATTTGGCTACTTCGCAAATATGATTTTTCTTTCAAAGTGAATTTCAAAATAGTTATTATAGGTTTTATCTTAGCGGTTATTGTCGGCGGTTGGGTTATGGATAGTATCGGATTAAACGATGTTCTTATTCGTCGCGGTCCAATGCAGGGCATAATGCGACAGTATATGCAGGATAATAATATTCAAGGTGAACAGGGTAGTGGTTCTGGTTGGGGTAGAAATTTGACCCACAGCAATATTAATGATACTTTTCATATAGATTCAGAAGTTCCGAATCTATAACAATCAACATCAACCAACGGAGGTACAATGCACTCATCATCAATGTTCTTGCGGGTTCTCTTGTGGTTCTATGAACTTCTAGGTATGGACAGTACTTCGAAGAAAAGTCTCCCATATAGATGGTGTTTAAGGAATTTCAACAGGGATGTGGAGAGGGCTATCCGTAGAAGTTTCCCTCAGGAGAGGCAAAATGACATTCTGAGATTGATGGATGAATTCAATCCTGATGGCAAGGAATGGATTCTACTTTTTTTAGAGAAGGCAAAAGATTCAGGCAAGTTCGAGAGGGCCCTCGAAGTTCTCTGGAAATCTTACAAGTCTTATTGGGAAGAATTACCAATTGGAATTCGTGGAACATTGATAGGCCAGTCATTTAACCAATTTGAATTCAATCGTATTCATCGCACCTTAGGCTTCGAAACCCCAGAAATAGTGGCAAGAGTCGAATAGCTTCTCTCAACATCCCCCCCCCGCATGTCATCTGACACGCGGGGGCGAATTTTAATTTAACCATATAAATTATGTTATACTTTTCATATAAATGGATAAGATAAATGGTCAAAAAGTCAATAAGAATAATCTTTGGCATAAGAGAACAGGGGTAGAAGTAATAGAAGAATTACATTCTAGCGAACATGGTCTACAAGACGGAGAAGTGAAATCTCGTATTGGAGAATATGGACGCAATGTATTACCAGAAACGAAAGTAGATAATATATTCACTATTTTCCTACGTCAATTCCAGAGTCCACTCATTTATATATTAGTAACTGCGAGTATTGTCGTATTCATGATGGGAGAGATTGTGGATGGATCGATAATCCTCGCTGTTATCCTATTCAATTCTATTGTCGGAGCAGTACAAGAAGGTAAAGCACAGAATACCATATATGCTCTGAAGAAATTCGTAGAGACTAAGGCCACAGTACTTCGTAATGATAAAGAAATAATTATCTCTGATACAGAGCTCGTACCTGGAGATATATTGATACTACAAGAAGGGGAGAAGATCCCAGCTGATGCACGTATTCTATTTTCCCATAATCTGAAAGTAGATGAAGCAGCACTTACAGGAGAATCAGAACCAGTACATAAAATAGGTGAAGAAATAAGTACTGGAGAATCATCTGGTCAACAGAAAAATATAGTATATAAAGGTACGAATATAGTAGCAGGTAATGGTAAAGCAATAGTTGTCGCTACTGGAAAGAATACAATAATAGGATCAATAGCTAGCGAGATTGCTACTGTCAATACTGAAATTCCTCTGAAAGCTAATATACGATACCTTTCACATATTATTATTCTATCTGTAGCAATTATTTCTTCCTTTGTTTTTCTACTTGGTATTTCTCTTGGTAATCCAATAAAGGAAATGTTTACTACTATTATTTCTCTTTCTGTATCTATCGTACCAGAAGGGTTACCAATAGTAGTGACATTGATACTCGCTATGGGAGTATGGCGTATGGGTAAGCGCAATGCTCTAGTGAAGAAATTACAAGCAGTCGAAGCTCTAGGTCAGGCCAAAGTGATAGCAATAGATAAAACAGGAACTATTACTAAGAATGAATTAATAATACAGAAAGTATATACAGGAGAAAGAATGTTCAATATAGAAGGCATAGGGTATGAGCCGAAGGGGGATATACGTCTAGATAATAATATTATTGATGCTGCTAATCATCCAGAACTTCTACTCGCAGGGAAGATTGCCAATTTCTGCTCCAATGCTCGCATAATGTATTCAGAAGAAGAGAAGCGCTGGCATGTAGCAGGAGATCCTACAGAAGCAGCGATGCTCGTATTATCTCAGAAGACTGGTTTCCGTAAGGAAGATCTAGAAAGAGAATCTCCAATTATAGAAGAAATACCCTTTGATTATAATCTAAAATATCATGCAACTTTACATAATGTTTCCAATAAGAATTTCCTAGCAATAGTAGGTGTTCCAGAGACTATTATGGAAATGTCCTCTACTATTTTGTCAAAAGAAAATAAACCTAGAGAGATAACTATACAGGATAAAGAGAATATGGAATCTACTTTTTATAATATGTCCAAGGAAGGCCTGCGTGTAGTAGCTCTCGCTATTAATCCAGATGCTTCAGATAATATCGATACAGAAAAAATAAAGAATCTAATTTTCGTAGGCTTCTATGGTATGAAAGATGCGATAAGACAAGAAGCTGCATCAGCTATCAAGAAAGCAGAATCTGCAGGTATAAAGGTAGTAATGATAACTGGAGATCATAGAATAACAGCCCAATCAATAGCAGAAGAAGCAGGTATCTGGCATAAGGATGACAAGATACTTATCGGAAGTGATATTAATATGATGTCTGATGATGAATTGAAGAATGCTCTAGATAATGTATCAGTCTTCGCAAGAGTGACACCAGAACATAAGATGAGAATAGTGAATGCTTATCGTGCGCGTGGGGAAGTAATAGCAATGACAGGAGATGGGGTAAATGATGCACCATCTCTAGTATCTGCTGATCTCGGAGTAGCTATGGGTAATATCGGTACAGAAGTAGCAAAGGAAGCTGCTGATATTGTGCTTCTCGATGATAATCTAGAAAGTATAGTAGGAGCAGTAGAAGAAGGTCGTAGTATATATAAGACTATAAAAAAAGTTATTCTATATCTATTCTCTACAAGTATGGGGGAAGTATTCACTATAGTCGGAGCGATTATACTCAGCTATCCATTACCAATATTACCAGCACAGATTATCTGGCTGAACTTCGTTACTGATGGATTCCTAGATGTATCTCTGGCTATGGATCCTAAGGAAGGAAATCTATTGAATGGTAAATTCGAAAAGCCAAAAAAATATCTTATAGATAAATTGATGTTCAAAAGAATGATTATAATGTCTATTATAATGTCTATAGGTGCTCTTCTATTGTTCAGTAGTTATTATGAAGATGATCTAGCCAAGGCATGGACGATCTCTCTCACTGTTCTTGCTGCATTCCAATGGTTCAATGCATGGAATTGTCGCTCAGAGAATAAATCTATATTCAGTATGGAAATACTTACCAATAAATTCCTAATAGGTTCGACAGTTATTGTTATATTATTACAACTTTTCGCTATATACGCACCGATAATGCAGAAAATTCTAAAGACTGTCCCTCTCAATCTATATGATTGGATGATAATTATACCAATTGCATTATCTATAGTATTGATAGAGGAGATTAGAAAGTTATTCAAAAGAAAATCACCTTTCACTGTGTAGTGAAAGGTGATTTTCTTTTTACTATCGCTTCTTTGTTTTCTTTGTCTTCTTCTTTGATGTCTTCTTTTTTTTTGCCATAGAGATTTTTATTATTTTAAAATAATTTTTCCTGATAAGAAGTATTCGACCTCTACTACTCTTACAAGTATAACATCATAAAAAATATTTTGTAAAATTATTTTTATAAAATAAGTGGATAACTCAAAAAGTTTTACTGATATAATTCATTTATGGATAAAATAAATAAATTACCGAAGCTCATTGCCTTCGATCTCGATGGTACTCTATCAGATAGTAAACAGAATATAACAGAAGAAATGTTTCATTCTCTAGAAGCACTTTCTAATATTACGAAAGTCGCTGTTATCTCTGGTGGATCTTTCGAACAAGTGAAGAAACAATTACTTTTCGATAAGAATAGAGTTATAGAAAATATTATTCTACTTCCTGCTGAGGGTAGTCAGAGATATCAATATGATTCCCATAAGAATGAATGGATACTAAAGTATAAAGAAGGATTCTCTAAGAAGATTAGAGATAAAGTCGTCAAACTCCTAGAAGAGATCGTAGTCGATGAAAGATTCGAAATTCCGGAAGAACATTATGGACTATATATAGAGGATAGAGGAACAGAGATATCGCTATCTGCACTCGGTCAAGATGCTCCATTAGAGAAGAAGGAGGTATGGGATAGTGATAATAAGAAAAGACTGAAAATAAAGGCTTATCTGGAGGAAAATATACCAGAGATAGAAGCATTCATAGCTGGTACGACATCTGTAGATGTATTGCAGAAAGGTTTTGATAAACTGAAGAGTCTATCTTTACTTTTAAAAAGTATTAAAATAAAATCTATCGATATGATATTCGTCGGTGATGCGATATTCCCAGGAGGTAATGATTATTCTGTAGCAGAAGGTGGAATAGAATCGATAAGGGTGGAAGGTCCAGAGGATACATTGGAAATTATAAATAAATTCACAGATAATCCTATTGCATTCTTCTGTTCTGAATATGCAATAGTAGATGATCCATCTATGTATGCTGGAGGTCTCGGTATATTAGCGGGGGATTATGTTTTCGAAATGGCAGATAAGAATGTTCCATTCGTAGCCTTCGGTCTCAAGTATGGGACATTCATTCCTGATGATTTCACTTTTCTAAAAAAAGATAATGAAGATATTATTGTTCATATTCCTATAGCAGATGAAATAGTGAAAGCGAAAGTATGGCATCGTGCATTCTCTACTAATACACATATTTTCTTATTAGATACTAATATAGAGGATAATACCACAGAAAATAGAGAGATCACTTCTATTCTTTATAATACGAAATATGGAATGTTTTTGAAACAACAATTCCTATTAGGAATAGGAAGTATAAGACTTATTAATATATTAAATATTAATCCGAGAATATATCATTTGAATGAGGGGCATACCGCCTTTACTGCGCTCGGTATAATGGCAGAGAAAAAAGAAGGGATAAATAAAATAGTTGCTACGAAGCATACAATATTACCTGAAGCTGGAATACTTATTAATCCAATCGATTTCAAAAATATTATACAACCATATTGTAGATTATTTAATCTTGATTCGAATGATATATTCAAAAGGGGAGAATACGATCTTCGTCCAGAGCTTTTCTCTACTACGAAATTCCTCATAACATCTGCCGTGAAGAAAAGTGGAGTGAGTAGACTCCATACAGTATATGAAAGGAAAAAACATCCGAATAGTACTCTCATACCTATTACGAACGGTGTCTATAGCAAGAGATGGCAAGCTCCTAATCTATATGGTCGTGTGAATATATTGTCAGATGAAGAATTATGGAAAGTGAAAAGAGAATTGAGAAAGTCGCTTTTTGATTATATTAATAATAGATATGGTAAATATTTGAATCCAGATATCTGTACTCTCGTCTGGGCAAGACGTTTCGCTATATACAAGAGGCCGTATCTATTATTTTCTGATATAGAGAAACTTATAGATATCGTCTCTAGTCAGGATATGCCATTACAGATCATAGTTTCTGGTAAGGCTCATCCAGGAGATAAGGAAGGAGAAGATACAGTACACAAGATTATGAATTTCTCAGAAGATAAGATTTTCCGTGGTAGGATAGTCTATGTACCAGATTATTCCGTACCTGTTTCTAGAGAACTAGTACATGGAGCAGATATATGGCTCAATACTCCTGAACTTGGGAAGGAAGCCTGCGGTACGAGCGGTATGAAAGCAGGGCTCAATGGCGCATTGCAATGTAGTATTATGGATGGATGGGTAGATGAGGTGTCTTGGGATGGTATTGGATGGCCTTTATCAGAGGAAAATACATCAGACACTCTCTATAGGTTATTAGAGAATGAAATACTACCTTGTTTTTATAATAGAAATAATGATGGTTCAAATGAAGAGACCCCACACGATTGGATAGATAGAATGAAGAAGACTATTAATATAATAGAGAAGTCCTATACTACAGAACAAATGTTAGAAAGGTATATGGACAATCTATATAATCTATAATATCTTTGCTATTTTCCTTTGTTCTGATACAATTAAGCCTGTATGGGAATATTTTCTCCTAAGAAATCTCTCAAAATCCTTTTTGTTGCTACTGAAGCAGCTCCTTTTGCCAAAGTCGGTGGTCTAGGCTCTGTTATGTATTCCTTACCGAAGGCTCTATCAGATATAGGTTATGATGTCCGTATTATGATGCCTAGGTATCTCTCTATTGATGATAAAATACATAATCTAGTAATAGAATATAAAGAGCTAGAAGTACCGACTAATGGTGATGATTCTCGCCGTATTATCTGTAATATTAAGCGTTGTGACCCGTCTCCTGATTCGAAAGCAGGAGTTACAACATATTTCTTAGAAAATATGGAGTATTATGAACAGAGAGCCAATGTCTATGGCTATGCTGATGATGCTATAAGATGGGCATTACTATGTAGGGGAACTCTAGAATTCCTAAAGCAGTCTAATTCATGGATACCTGATATTATAGTTTCTTCTGATTGGCAGACAGGTCTCATACCTAATTATCTGAAGACTGTATATAATAAGGATCCAATTCTTTCGAAAATAGCAACTGTATTTTCTATACACAATCTATACTATCAAGCAATGTTCGATCATCATTTCGTATCAGAGATGGACTTTGACGATGGACATTCAGGAATACCCAATTTTGATAATCCAAGACTTTATAAATTAAACTTCATGCGTAGAGGTATAATGTATGCAGATGCTATAAATACAGTTTCTCCTACCTATGCAAGAGAGATAATGACGAAGGAATTCGGTGAACTTCTAGATGAACTTCTGCGTGAACGTAGAGCTGTACTGACTGGTATTCTGAATGGCATTGATTATTCTCTATGGGATCCAGATGGTGATCCGCATATTCCTAACCGTTTTTCTGCTGATAATCTAGAAGAGAGAGCAAAGAATAAGAAAGCTCTCCAAGAACGGTTCGGTCTAAATGTTAAAAAAGATACATTGATTGTATCTGTTGTGAATCGTCTTAGTAGGCAGAAGGGATTGGATATGCTTTTCCCAATACTGGAGTTCCTTATAAAGGAGCTTCCTCTCCAGCTTGTCCTCGTAGGGGAAGGGGATTCTGATATGATGACATATTTCCATAATCTAGAAACACAATTCCCAGGTAGAGTAGCTGTACATTTGAAATTCGATCCAATACTCCCACATATTGTCTTTGCTGGATCAGATATTACTTTAGTACCATCTAGATTCGAACCGTGTGGACTCGTACAGATGGAAGCTATGAGAATGGGTTGTATACCTATAGTTAGAAAGACAGGTGGACTTGCTGATAGTGTAGAAGATTATAATCCAGATAAAGATAGTGGTACTGGATTCGTCTTTGAGAAATTCGATTCCTCATCTATGATGATATCTCTTATCAGAGCTTTCGAGAATTTCCGTGATAAGAAGAAATGGGCACATTTACAGAAGAGAGCAATGTCAAAAGACTTTTCTTGGGACACATCTGCGAAGAAATATGTAGAACTTTTCGCCAGGGCTATTGAGCTCCATAAATAATAATAAATAATAAATATATTTAATATATGAAATGGGCAAACTTCCTACATATTTATCAACCTCGTGATCAGCAGAAAGATATACTTGAGGCAATAGTCGCACAGAGCTATCGTCCTATTATTTCCCATATAGCTTCTACACCAGATATACGTATAACATTGAATATTACAGGTGCTCTTCTCGAGCTCCTGGATAAATATGGTTATAAAGATATTATAGATATGCTAAGAGAAGCAGGGGAAGCGGGGAAAATAGAATTTACTAGTTCTGCGAAATATCATGGTTTCCTACCTCTACTCGGTGAAGATGATATAGTACGCCAAATAAAGATAAATGAAGAGACAAATAAATTCTATCTTGGGAATACATATAAGCCTAGAGGATTCTTCCCACCTGAGATGGGATATGATAGTAAGCTAGTACCTATTATAGAATCTCTCGGCTTCGAATGGATTATTCTAGATGAGATTGCGCTCAATGGCGAACCTGGCTCAGTAGATTATACTAAAATTTATAAAATAAAGAATTCTAATTTGAAAGTATTTTTCAGGGAGAGAAGATTGAGTAATCTTATTATGAGTGCTGTAGTCAGATCTCCAGAAACTCTAAAGGAAGCTATGAAAGATGATCTGTCTTCTTCTAGATATATAGTAACAGCCATGGATGGGGAAACCTTTGGGCATCATCGTCCTGGTCTTGAGAAATTATTATTCGATATTCTGAGTACGAAGGATTTCAATCTCGTTACTATATCAGATCTTCTAAATGATTATCATGATATTGTCGAAATACAGCCGGTAGCATCTACTTGGGCTAGTAGTAAGATGGATATAGATAAGGGTATACAATTCCTCTCTTGGAAAGACCCAGAGAATCAGATACATACATGGCAATGGGAATTATGGAATCTTGTTCGCAATCAGGTTGAGAATATGGATAGGAAGGATCCAATATGGGGAGAGATAAAACATAAAATGGATATTGCTACAGCTAGTGACCACTTCTGGTGGGCATCAGCGAAACCATGGTGGAGTCTCGAGATGATAGAGGATGGAGCATTCCGTCTTCTTGAGACAATAAGAATGGTACCTAATGTACAGAGCGATATATTGATGAAGGCCAGCTATCTCTATGAGAAAATAATTTCTACTGCTTTCAATTGGCAGAGAACTGGGCGTATAAGACAGATGATGGTAGAACAGAAATCTATACTCAGAATTCCTTTCAAAGATAGAACTATTGGTAGAGGTGATGGGGAAGAGGGGGTATATCATGCCTTCATGGATATGATGAAGAGATTGGAGAAAGAAGCTATCGATAGAGGTGAATATGAGAAAGCAATACTCTGGAGAGATTCTATGTATAAATTAGAAAATAAATTGGATATATACGATACGATAAATGCTATTGATCTTCTGAGAATAGAAATTCCTCATAGTGAAGTAGAAGAGACTGTAGAAAAATATAAGGAGAAATATCATGCAATGCGTGGTGGGCAACCAGA
>CAZDRC010000015.1:0-13295 GCA_964507965.1 uncultured Candidatus Saccharibacteria bacterium | reverse complement strand
ATAATCATCCCCCCCATCAAAACTAAGCGCCCCGCTCCCCACATTCCCTGCTACAGGAGTAGGACCACCTTGTAGAGTGCCGTTATTGTTGTTTCCAGATGAATCATTAGCTGTACCATCATCGAAAGTATAATGAGCCACCAACCCATCATTAAGAGAAGCTACTTGAGCTAATTGATTATGTGGTGATATTGATTTAGTTATTTCTGATATTTGATTTGAATATAGTATACCGATGATGAAGAAAGAGATGAGTATTACGAGTATTGTGAGAGATATGAGTTTGAGATTGTGTTTGAGATTATTCATATAACTATATTTCTTATAGTAAGTTACCTGGATGTATTACTTTTACCTTAGCATTCGAATATGATTTTAGGAATAATGAAAAAGATGGATTCTCTTCTGGATTCCATTTACACTCATATGCATTAATATCATTCCCTTTTTTCTCAATTAAATCTATTTCGAGCCCCTTCCTAGTTCTCCAGAACATTATCTCTGGAGGAAAAATATTAGAATTATTTCCTTCTTTTATCTTTTCACTGATAAAATAATTCTCGAAGATAAATCCCCTATCATCACGCATGTCTAGAGATTTCTCAATATCTACCAAGGCATTCCTTACTCCAATATCAAGAAAAAAGACTTTGAATGCTTTCTTCAATTCTGTTCTAGGATTATTAGAAAAAGAATGGACAATCTTAATAATGAATGACTGTTCAAGTAATCTGAGATAACGCTGAACTACACTTCTACTAATACCCAGATGATCAGATATTTCATTTATAGATACCAGAGAACCGATTTGTAGAGCAAGTAACTTGACTAAACTTTCGAATATTTGAGGGTTTCTAATTGCTTCGAATACGAATACATCTTTATATAGATATTGCGTGGCGATATTCTTCAATAATGTTTTCTTGGTTTCTACTGATTCCTCTGCTACGACTGCTGGATATGTTCCATATAGCATGAACTGATATAGATCATCTATAGTCACTTTTCTTGATTTCTTAATTTCATCAAGTGAAAGCGGAAATAGTATAAATTCGAAGACTCTGCCAGTCATTGGTTCATTTATCTTATTTGATAGATCGAATGAGGATGAACCTGTCGCTATTATCTGAACATTCGGATGTGTATCATGAAAAACTTTCAATATAGTTCCTATATCCTGTATTGTCTGTGCTTCATCAAATACAACTAATTTTTTATCTTGTGTTAATGGTAATAATTTATCAGGTTCACCTACAATAAAGTGCTTACGTACTTCCGCCAATTGACAATCATAATAAGCATCAGATTCTTTATGCTCTTCTAATATCTTTTTTGCTAGGGTTGTCTTCCCTGATTGGCGTGGTCCGAGAATAGATAACATTCTACCTTTGAATAAGGATTCACGAATTCTGTTCTCAATTGTACGTTGAAAAATAAGCATATTATTGTAATTATAACATTTTGCTCTTCTGAAAGCAAATTGTACTTATCCACATTCTACCTCCCTCCCCCCACCTGTTCCCAAGTTCTCTCGGCACCTCTTATGATATTGATATAGATACTGTGTATTACTTCTTTTAGTATAGTGAACCATGATATGGTAGTTGTATTAGTATCTATTTGTTCTGTAGTAGAGGTAGGTAGTGGTATGAAGGGTTGGGGGGTAGAAAGGGTATTATTGTATTTATTGTTTAGTATAGAGTTGATTACTTCTTTTGTTTTCGGTCCTACTGTACCATAACCTGTGGTGTCTGGGGTACCAGAGTTTACAATATTGTTTGCTCTCTGGAAGGCTTGTACTGCTTGTATTGTTTCTGAAGTATATGTATTAGGTGTGGGAGATAGAGTAGAGAGATATCCTTCATTGTAAAGGAAGGTATTGAGTGTTGCTATATCATTGTTTGTTTGTTCTGGAGTGAGATCTTGAGTAAGTGGTTGTACTACTACCGGTGTGGGTGTAGGGGTTAGTGGGGGTATTACTGGTGGTTGGATAATGGGGGTGGGTTGTACGGGTGGAGGAGTAAAAAGAGTAGGTGGTGTATAAGGAGTAGAAGGTGGGGATGGGGGAATATAGGTCTGACTAGAGCAATTCCCTCCTTCACAGTATTCATAGGCACCGATGTCCCAGGCGGAACCTTGAGGACGGGGGGTACCGATGAAGTCAACCGGATCACCACTAGCATTCACAAGAGAAATACCTCTCAAAAGAGTAGCCGTATCAGCACTCTGTATGGCATCAATAGCAGGACTGCCAGCTTTCAAGCGAAAATCAGAATTTACTTTATCTATAAACACAGAGGCTAATTGTGGACTAGTTATCTCAACACTGTGTTGATCATATCCCAATTCTGCTTTCCATTTGTCATATTTGTATATATACGGACGAGAACCCATTTCTCTATCTTTCCAGAAATAATAAAGATTGTAATCACTCACCCCCAGTCTGCTATCATCAACAGTGGAGATTCCATATGATATACCAATCATTAGATTGCCTATAACTTTTGATTGAGGACCTCTAGCATGTATACCCGTACCACCAGCAGACGCCACAATTGTGTTTCCGTAAACCCACGAGGGAGTACCTGAAACAATAAATCCGTTCACCGGCCAACTTGTGCCAGTTGTATACAAGATGTTGTTATACACCTTGGTATTGCGAATATCATCCTCCATATATATGAGAGCAGTAATATGAGTTCCCATATCTCCACCTATCACATTGCCGTAAACTTCCACATTATCTGTATAGCTACCTGGAGTAGGAGCAGAAATTTGTATTCCGTCATTATGGAACCAATGTCCATTTGAAAGTATACCGTCCCAAACATATCCATCAAGAATAGTGTTGTCGTATATCTCCAGACCATTGATTACAGATGAGGCACTTCCTCCGGCCGAAATGAACATGCCGTTTGATATGCGAGTAAGTCTGTTGGAATAGATGGATATGTTGCTTGCTATACCACTAGCCACGATACCTGTTCTCATTTCAGAGATCGTGTTGTGATGAACTGACAGATTGCTGGTACCAGCTAGAGACATGCCAAACCCTTGGTCGGCAGGATCGTTTGATAGAGGTGTCCTCAAATAAAAATTGCGTATGATGAGATTCTTTATTTCCACATTAGTACCACCCTCAGAACGGACAGCTCTTTGTGTCACAGGAGCAAATGGAAAATTGGTACCCGAAGCTGTGGCCTCTACAACACCATTGCTTCCACCATCTATTATCACATTACTCCTGCTAGGGATATATATAGCAGCTGGAACCGGCCACGTGGGAGCTGACATTTTGGCATTAGGTTCAAATACTACTGTCACCGGGTTACCAGAAGTCCCACTGCCCCGCACAGTGAGCTGAGAACTTATCGTGCCACAAAGATGTACAGTGTCACCCGGACCGATTTGATAAGCTCCGTTCCCCCAATTCGTCGCATTATTCAACCACACCATTGACTGGGAGTTGGCACAGCTAGATGCTGAAGCATTGCCTTGTGTAGTCTGAGAAATATATAGATTACCTCCTGAAATATCCACTTCATCCGGAGTGGTAGGAATGGTCAGAGAACAAGAGGCGGTAGATCCACCGTTGGTACCTGCACAATTCCACCGATAGTCGGTAGCTGAGTCGGTAATGTCTACTGATATGCCCGCTGTACAAATATTAACAACTGTTCCGCATAAACCGTTTACAGGAGAAGGTGTGACACTTGTGCTAGTGTAGTTATATAATTCGGTTACCTCAGAAGCCGACAGCGCGCGGTTGTATATGTGGACGTCGTCGATACCCCCCTGCCACATTAAATCACTTCCAATTCTAGACCCGATATGAAAATTACTTTGAGCAGGAGAAATATTTTGTCCACCAAATGTAGATGTGATAAGAACACCATCAACATAAAAAAATGCTCCATCTACATCTCCAGTATAAGGCTCCACCAATGTGATGTGGTGCCAATTGTTATCAAGAGCATATGTCCAGCCAGTCATTGTATCTGTAGTGTTATTCTCATTTTCATATGCAAAGCCGTTGAAAGTGTTGGAGTGGAACACACACAAATCATGAGTACCATCGTGGTCCTGACAAAAAAGTATATGAGAAACAGTCGAAAAATCTCTTTTAATCCACATAGATACAGTAAATGCACCACTGGCTGGTAATTGAGCTGGGGTAGAAATTCTGTCATCAATTCCATCAAACCCCATCGCCCCGCTCCCCACATTCCCTGCTACAGGAGTAGGACCACCTTGTAGAGTGCCGTTATTGTTGTTTCCAGATGAATCATTAGCTGTACCATCATCGAAAGTATAATGAGCCACCAACCCATCATTAAGAGAAGCTACTTGAGCTAATTGATTATGTGGTGATATTGATTTAGTTATTTCTGATATTTGATTTGAATATAGTATACCGATGATGAAGAAAGAGATGAGTATTACGAGTATTGTGAGAGATATAAGTTTGAGATTGTGTTTGAGATTAGAAGACATGATGATACAGTTATTATAACCCCACAATCAGTTTAAAAATAAATGGAATAATAGGATAAATAAATTGCCAAAGGAAAAAAATGAGAATAAGAATTAGAAAAATAGAATACCTTTCAAACCCTTCTCTTATTTTATATAGATTCGGCGGTAGAAGAGAAAAAAGTACTTTTGAACCATCCAGTGGAGGAATGGGAATGAGATTGAAAACTGCTAAAACAATATTTATCATCACTATATATGAAGAAATGAGTATAAACGCTTCAGATAGAGTATTACCGAAAAAGCGTATAATAAAGCCGAAAATAAGAGCAATCAGAATATTGGCAAACGGACCAGCAAGAGAAATTATGAGTTCACCCCATCTTTTATTCTTTACATTATACGGATTCCATTGTACTGGCTTGGCCCAGCCAAATGTGAATCCTATAAGAGAAGTCATAATAGGCACAATTAAAGATCCGAATAAATCTAGATGCTTCAGAGGATTGATAGTGAGTCTACCTTGAAGTCTAGGCGTAGGATCACCCAGTATATCCGCAGCATAGCCATGAGAAAGCTCATGCATGACTACAGACATAATAAGTATGGCTATTGATATAATAATAGTTAATAAATCCATAAATTTGCAAAATACATTATATATGTTAGCATATTGAACACGAAGATAAAAATATGGCAAAAGTCTGCGCAATAACAAAAAAGGGTTCAATAAAGGGTGGCGGTTATTCCAATCGTACTCGTGCTACGCAATTCAATCCTACAGGTATAGTAAGGAAGCATTCTAATTTACAGAAAAAGAGGATTTATGTTCCCGAATTGAAAAAAACTTTTAATCTCACAATATCTACAAAAGCTTTAAAGACTATACAGAAGCATGGTGCTTTCGCTGTTTTAAAGAAGGCAGGGATTATTTAATTTCTAATTTTAATAATATTGAAATAATAAAAAGTCCTCCACCGAACCGTAAGGTAAGTGGAGGAATGATGGAAGAACTGGAGATTATTTCTTATGCAATTTGAAGCAGACGATAAAATCTCCGAAATCATATGCTTCATTTTCTCCCCAAAGATCAAAATCATACACTTCCCCGGGGTCTGGATGTATTCCAGATAAATGCATGCCGAGAACAGGAAACATAATATCTTGTCCATTGATGTCTCTAGGCAATGACTGTCTATTATCAAGAGACATATACCATCCAGGTAAAAATATTTGATCTCTTCTCAATCTGTAGATCAGAGCGAGACCATATGGACCGAGAAAGACTGAACCATCTTGTTGATGCAAGAAAGCTAGTCTATCTTCGAAAGAAGTAACCATTTCCATATGCTTCTGCCTGAAGAAAGTAACTAGAATCTTCTGACCAGGTTGAAGTTTGGTACTCACAGAAAGAAAAGCTGAATCAGCTATACCATTACAGTAGTGCTTGAATTCAGATCTATGCTTTATAGCAAATCCATCAAGGAAATGACCATGACGGAAATCTTCAGGTACAGTCAAAGAAAATTGATTCTGCATTGCTACGAACATTCTGTTTACCAAAACTCCAGCAGACGGATATATAGCGGGGGTCGTATTCATTTTTCAAATCTCAATTGTGATCCTATTGGATCTGGTTTAATTGAACTAGCTTATTTATTTATACTGCTAATATAGTCTGATGTCAAAAGCTAAATCTCCTAGTACCACTTTCTCTGAGATTAATAATCTCTGCATTATTTCTTTTTTTGAATGGAGTACTATTTGTCGCTTTAGAAATAATGACGAAATCAGGGTCTACTTTATCAAATAGATCCCAAGATGTTCTAGAATCACTAGCACTATATGCATATTCCAATATATTAACTTTACCAATTTCACTAATTAATGATTTCTGTATAGTCTTCGATACATCACCAAGAAGTAAAATATTAAAGGATTCATAGGAAATATATAGAATCATTTCTGGTAAACTGGTTTTATTATATTTGAAGCTAGAATCAGGAAAAAGAATAGAAAAAGAAATACTATCTATATTGAAAATATCACCTTTCTTCACTTCTTTTATTTTAATATTTTTCTTTTCTGCATTTTCCTCGAATATAGACAGAGCGGTGCTAGTACCCATTATTTCTGGTTTTATTATTTCATTTACTTTATATCTATCTATTAGATCTATTAATCCTCCTATATTTTTCTTATCACTACTTGTAAGAATAAGACTATCTATTGTTCTCTTATAGAAAGGTAGGATTCTAGTCAATTCTCTAATTATCTGATTATTCTGTCCACCATCTATGAGTATGGTGCTATTTTTAGAATATATAAATATACTTCTACCTCTATCAAGATTGAAAAAGTAAATACCATAAGCAGAATTTCTATAGAAAGAATAATAAAAATATATAGAAAATATACATATCAATATAGCTATGGGTATTCCCCATTTTATTATTCTCTTATTTTTCATGATAGAATATTAACATATGAATAAATATATAGAGCAAAAATTTAATATTGGAAAATTAAAAGGCATTTCTGAGAAGACTATGGAGGAACATCTGAAGCTATATACTGGATATGTGAAGAATCTGAATGATACTCTAGATGGCAAGCAGGACATACGTAGACTGGCTTTTGAATATAATGGCATGCGCAATCATGAAGTATATTTCTCAAGTCTGGAAAATGGCCCCAGAACATTGTCTCCCAATAGTAGATTAAAAGAGAAAATAGAAAATGATTTTGAAGTATTCGATACATGGCTAGCTAGCTTCAAGACTATAGCTCTCACTCGTGGTATCGGCTGGGCTATACTCTTCTATGATAAGAATAATGATTATCTCATCAATACATGGATAGAAGAACAACATATTGGTCAGCTTCAAGACTGCACCCCTATTCTCGCTCTAGATATGTGGGAACATTCCTATGTTGCTGACTATGCACCGTCTGGTAAGAAGAATTATATAGAAGACTTTTTCGAGAATATTAATTGGGAAATTATAGAAGGTAATTTCATAAATATAGCAAAGTAGAAAACATAGAATCCTACAACTATCCATATTGAGAATTTCGGAACTTCTATAGAAGCGAAGGGTAAACGTGCGAAATATTGCACTATGAATAATTCATAAGAAAGTAAAATATAGCTTATGAAGCTTGTTAATTGTGATAAGAAATATGAAATGAACCCTAGAAACCCTGTAATAGAAATAAAAAGCATAGTAATAGGTATGAATGGCAAAACAATAATATTCACGACTATACCAATAATAGAAATCTGACCCATTATATATAAGATAAATGGTGAAATGAATATCTGTGTTGCTAAAGTAGATGCGATAAGACTTCTAATACCTAATCTTTCTGTTATGAAAGATATTCTATTCTCTATTGGTGAAGCTAGGATAATTAATCCTAGAGTTGCAAGGAATGATAATTGGAAAGATGGATCATGTAATAGTATGGATGGATTGTGAATGAGCATGAGTATTGCAGCGAGGAATAGAGCGCGCATTACATCATAATCTCTACGTATGAATTCAGCAAAAAGGGCAATGGAAGCCATGATGCAGGACCTCACCACAGTCGCCCCACCACCGACAAGCATGCCGAAAAGTATAATACTAATTAATCCTAAAATAATACTTATATTTCTCGGTAAGAAAGATAGAATGCGTCTGATAGATGAAGCGATAATAGTAATATTATATCCAGAAAGTACTACTATATGTATTAGTCCAGATCTGCGGAAATCATCTAGAAGTTCTTTTCCTAGAGATGACTTATCCCCTACCACGAGCCCTCCAGCTAGGGCAGAATGTGGCTCGCCTAATACTGATTCTAGATTATAGAGGAATTTGCTTTTGAAATAAAATAATCTTGATGAAATCCAATTCTCATTATCATGACTTATTATTTCTATATTAGATTTCCTAATTTCATAATATATATCGTCTTTTGCAAGATAATTAATATAATCGAATGTTCTACCGCCATTACTTTGGAAATTGAATGGCATTATTAATTTCCCAGAAACTTTCACATTATCTCCATATCTATATTCCATATACCTATCTGCTGTGATTCTTGCATTTATATTATCCTGCATATCACAGATACTCTCTATACAATCAATATGTAAGATGAAGATCTGTGAGAAATCTTTCTTCACCGGCTCGTCTATGATATTCCCTTGCAGTATCACATTCTGCCCCACATAATCAGATAGTATAAATCTGGTTCTATCATTTGCAGAATAATAGAACCGTACTATTACAGATATTATTAATAAAGTGATTATTATGAAATGGATTTTATTTTTCCTATACTCCATTCATTCACCATATCAGAGTGAAATGAAGCCGAAATAAAAAAAGAATAAAAAAAGAATAAAATCTAATTACAGAACATCTTTTATAATATTTGTAAATGGATATTCATCGATACTTCCAGAAAATAGTTGGATTTCTCCATTATCTGCAAAGTTAGTTGCTATTTCATCTGTTCTTTCATTGCCTGCTATTCCAGCATGTCCTTCTACATTTTTCCATTCTATATTCTTACCATCGGAAACAGATAGTAACTCTTTCCAGAGATCCTGATTCACTACTGGCTTCCTATTCGAAGTCTTCCAATTATTCTTTATCCAATTATGTATCCAGCTAGTTATACCTTTCACAACATATTCGGAATCAGTATATATTATTATCTCTGAACCCTTCTGTACCATACGTAGAGCCTCTATTGTCCCACGAAGTTCCATTCTATTATTCGTAGTAGTTATTTCCCTACCTCCAATTTCCCTTATTTCATCATTTCCTATAATAATAGCTCCCCAGCCTCCAGGGCCTGGATTACCGCGTGATGAACCATCTGTGTAGATTGTTGTTTTATTCATAAATATCGTGAGTACCTATAATATAAAATTTAACATCTTTTCCATTTTCTTCAAAATTAAAAATAACCCTATACTTATAATTTATAGAGAAAGATAAATACCCAATAAAATGCCCGTGAAGTTTATGAGTCTTCAATCTTGGATCATATATATTAATTTTGAAAATATTTTCTCTTTCAAGAATCAAAAGCTGAAGTTCCTTATTCAACTTTTTAAAAATCTTTATAAATTTCGAATGATAAAATATTTCCATTCGCCCAATTCTATACCTTTAAATTAAATCGCGCAAAGAATTTAATTTCTTCCAATTTTTACCTTTTTTCCAATCACTTTCTGATTCCTTCAAATCCCTAAGTAGTTTCTCCGTATTCCTAACTCTCAATATATGTCGAAAGAACTCGCTAGTTGAAGCGAATTTGCCTTCTTTTACTTCATTTTTCACCTCTTTTGCCAATGATTCTGGCAAAGATATATTGATTACTGTTCTCATATTTATATTTTTATACTGTAATACTTTGTAATACAGGTATATTATACCTTTTACTAAATGATGTCAACAATCTGATTAAGGAGTTTTATTGTATTTCCATGCTTCAACATTCCTAAATACGACTGTATAGTTTCTGGTTTTGGATTATCTCTTAGTTTTCTAAACATCCTTCTTTTGGTCTTTGTTCTCAATACTCTATGATTAGGGAAATGTATCCAACCGAGGAAATCAATACCAGAAGCAAATGTCTTTATACTTATTTTATCTTGATGAAGATTCAACATTAGTCTTTCACTAAGAAATTCATGGATCTTAATGAGAATTCCTTGAAGCCACACTTTATCTCTACTCATAATGACAAAATCGTCAGCATAACGAATATAATATTCTGCCTTTAGATTATGTTTAACAAATTGATCAAACTCATTCATATATACATTAACTAATAACTGTGAAGTTAGATTTCCCAAAGGTAATCCTTTATCTACCGCAGTACTACTAAAGCTTACAGTGACTCGTCTGATAAGATCAGTGACATTAGAATCGATAAAATATTTCTTTAAAATTGCATCAAGTATCTTTTGATCAATTGATGCAAAAAATTTTCGTACATCGCATTTTAAAACCCACAATGTTTTTGTGTTATTTTTGCTTGCTATATTTGTGTATTTATTAAATCGTTTCAGTGCTCTATGGGTACCTTTTAATTTTCGACATGAATATGAATCATGGATAAAATGCACATCAAATATCGGATACAGTTTTCTATAGAGTGCATGATGAAGAAGCCTATCTCGTACACTTGCCTTATGAATATTTCTTGGCTTTGGATCAGAAATATTAAAAGCATAATATCCCCCATGAACATAGGTTTTGTTTCTTAGGTCGGTATGAAGCGCAAAAATGTTATCAGAAAGTTGATATTGAAATTCTTGTACATCTTTTTTGTTTCTCTTACCTTTTAGAAACTCCTTCCATGCTTCGAGCAAATTTTCGAGAGAAATGATATTATTATACATTATGATTAATTTAGAGACAGAAACTCACAGTATTGTAGCGGAAGATAAGAGAGAGAGAGAGAGAGAGTAAAAACACAACAAACTAGACTTATTCCTGTAGTACTAAAATTAAAGGACTCCTACAATATCTGGCAAGGTTATCTTTCAAGCTTTCCCAAAGCTAATCGTTATACCATCGGCTCCAAGATTGATATTCTTTTCCTTGAAGCAATAGAATATGCCTTTCTTGCAAGTTATACACATACTGAAGAAAAGAGACTGTTCCTGAATAAAAGCATATCTAAAGTCGACTTGGTTAAGCTACTACTACAGCTTTCATGGGAAATCAAAGTATTGGATAATAAGAAATATGCTCATTTAGCCGAATGTTTTGCTGAGATTGGTAAAATGCTAGGCGGTTGGAAACGACAACTATCAAACAAAACTCCCGAGATAAAATCTCAGGAGAAATAGTAATAGTGGCGAACACCGAGGAAACGATAGTTGGCATTCCAGTCATTGTCCCACCAATTGAGGTTCAGGTTGCGCTTGGAATCGTTCCTGTTGAGGTACGGAACGTTACGGTTGCCATTAATCTTACCAACGGAGCCTTGTGCGAAAAAGCCATCCATGCCACTGCTCCCCGATTACTTCACAGAAGCTGTATCGAATTCGTGATCTCATTCACCAATATTATTTATCGGTTAAACATCACTTAGCTTCTCACACCAACTGTTTCTGATTTTTTTTGAAGAACATCCTGCAACACTCTTTGAAAAGCCATGACCATTCAAATTCTCATTGCGGGGGTTGCGGACAAATTACCTAAAGCCTTGACCTTAGATTTTTCACTTGTCTCCGACATTATATATTAAAAATTGATATATAGAAAACGGCGTGTGAATTTCTTCACACGCCGTGGGACCAAGGATCCAAGATTCCAAGGGACAAACCCAAGGGATCAAGAAACCTAGGCCTAAGAAACCTTGCGAACACCGAGGAAACGATAGCTGGCACGCCAGCCATAGTCCCACCAATAGAGGTACAGGTGGCGCTTGGAAACGTCCCCGTAGAGGTACGGAACGCTACGGAAGCCACGAATCTCACCAACGGAGGCCAGACCAACGATCGGGAACTTCCGCTGTTCTTCGGGGTAGTTAGCCCCAAAGGAGAGGATGTGCTCAATCTTGCCGACTTCGTAGCCGGCTTCTTCGATCTGCTTCTTGGCATCCTCGGACGAAATGTCCTTGCCGAAGTGGAACAGGGCGGCCTCGAATTCAACTGTGCCCTTCCCTTCAATCGGAAATCGCTTGGCGGTGATGTCGTCGTTCTTCCAGTCGTAGCGACCGGCGACGATCATCTGCTCAAGCGTCTGACCGTAGTCAACGATGAGCACGATCGGTTCAAACGGAAGCGGGCCAAGGCCGAGAGCTTGACGAACGGCGTAGCGGTTGCCGAGCGTCGCCTTTTCTTCGAAGACGTCACTCAGGATGCCACTGCCGAGAACTGTTTGGAAACGTTCGGGAGTGACCCCTTTCTGTTCCAAGAGTTCAATGAACTTCTTTGACTGCGCTGATGTATGTGTATTCATGTGGAATATCTCCAGTATGAATGCTGTCTCTTTCGAGGAGCATGTTTGTTTTTATTTCTGACATGCTAGAGGGCTACCTTATCGCCATAGCAGAGAATAGCCCATTCATTGAGCCACTTTCTGCTATAGCGAACCATAAACTGACACTTTTAAAAGATCTTATTTACTCCCTATATTATACACTATAGTGACCTATCTTGTCAATAGGTAGATAAATCCTTATTTTAGGCCATATATTAGATTATATCAACAATCCTCAATCTTAGCTCTATCCTCCCCCCAAACATAGATTTCTCCATTGTTGCTATGAGATTTATACTATCATTTACTTTAATATTCTCTTTCTCTTTAGTCTTAAATTGCTCATTACTCATGAAAAAGCCTATAGCTTTCATGATTTGCCCATCTACTTTTTTGAAACTAAGTTCAAGATGTTTATTACCATTTTTTCCAAATTCTTTTATTCCAATGATTTTTATATTATTGAAAATAAAGACTGGTTTCTTATTACCTATTCCAAAAGGCGCTAATTTCTCTATTTTTTCATAAAAATTCCAATTTATATCGTCCAATGTAAGTTCTATATCTATATATTCTGGTTCTATTTCTACTCCATCTTTTTCATTATCTTTTACAAGTAAATCATATGCGGAATTTAAATGTTCTTCTAGATGATGTATGGCTTCATCTGCTATAGAGAAACCACCAGAGGCAAAGTGCCCACCGTATTGTAGTATCACTCCTGATGGAACTTTATGCATTATATCTACAACACTCACAGTACCACCAGAGCGACAGGAGCCTTTTATCACCCCATCCCCATCACGCCCCCAGAGAAAT